>JBFYPS010000001.1:0-6463 GCA_041303135.1 Crocinitomicaceae bacterium
CACAACAAAATTTGCCCAAAAAATTTGATATTATCATCGATGAACTTTGGCTGAATCGAAATACGGCACTTCATCATGTTAATCGGGCGACCAATTTTTCTGCCATCAAATATTCAAAAAATTCAGTTGATTTCTCCTTTTATGCAGCTACTTTCCAAACAGGCGGAGGAATGCAATACCGCTATCGATTGAAAGGTTTTACGGAAGAATGGTCTGATTGGTCGACTATTACACGCGTAAGTTTTCCAAAACTCTATGAAGGAGATTACACTTTTGAAGTTCAAGCACAATCTGCTTTCGGATTTTTAGGTAAAACGGCGCAGTTTTCTTTTCAAATTTTACCTCCTTGGTACCGAACTTGGTGGATGTATTTGGTTTACTTCGTGGCACTCGTGGTAGCAATTTTCGTCATCAACAGACTCAGTATCCAACGTGTGAAGCGCCAAAATATACGTTTGGAAGAAATTGTTACTGAACGAACGCATGAAATTGCTGAACAAAACGAACAATTGGAAGCACAAAAAACAGAGATTATCCAAAAAAGCAAAGACATTGTAGATAGTATCAATTATGCAAAACGCATTCAAAATACCATTCTTCCATCGCCTGAAGAAATTCAAGCGATTGGCATTCAACCAATGGTGTTTTTTCAACCAAAAGACATTGTGTCGGGAGATTTTTATTGGATTCAAAGACAAGAGAATAGTGTGTTTTTTGCTGCAATCGACTGCACAGGTCACGGTGTTCCAGGCGCTTTGGTAAGTATTGTTGGTTACAACGGTTTGATGCGTATTTTGACTGAGAAAAAATTACCTTTTCCCAACGAAATTACAGATGGCTTGCGCCAAATTGTAGTAGATTCTTTCCATGGAAAAGGACAAAATGATTTGAAAGACGGGATGGATTTGTCGCTTTGTCGTTTGGATCTTGACGATCAAATGCTTTATTTTTCAGGTGCTTACAATAGTGGAATTATCGTCAGAAACGGCGAATTAATTGATTTAAAAGCAGATAAACAACCGATTGGTCAGTTCGAAAATGCGTTTCCATTCACTTTACAGCAATTTCCTGTTCAAAAAGACGATATGATTTACTTGTTTACAGATGGCTACGTAGATCAGTTCGGAGGTGAGAAAGGCAAAAAACTGAAATCGACTGGATTCAAAAATCTATTGCTCAAAGCCAGCGAATTGTCGATTGAAAAGCAACACGAACTTTTTTCGTCATTCTTCACAGAGTGGAGAGGTTCTCTCGAACAAGTAGATGATGTTTGTGTGATTGGAGTTAGGATTTGATAATGATTTAGAATTACATTTATTCTCAAAACAACCCCAACTGCGGAGCTACCAAGCTGGTCCAAATGGTCTTTGTATTGATAAGCAATTTCCCTTCGTTTAACCAAGCTTCTTCGTTGTCGAGAATCGCTACAAAACCATCTGAAGTGATTGCTGTAAAAGTGTTCATTGGTAAGCCTGTCAATGGATTTGGACAAATATTCCAAAGTCCCGCCAGTGAAAAAATGGGTTTATTCTCGACTTTGATCAAATTTTTCTCTCGGATTTTTCCTTTGTGTTCCCATTCATAAAGTCCAGTTACAGGAATGATACACCGTTGCTCGAAATAATTTTTGAAGGAAGGCTTTTCATGAATGCTCTCTATTTTGGCATTGAGCGTATTGTTCTGAATTTTTAAATCTTTGGCCCAATTTGGCAATAATCCCCAATTGTATAACTGAATCTCCGCAGGATTTTGACGCGTAATAATTGGACAGCTCGGATGCTCAAAACCATTCACAAATTCTTTGGTCGTAAATTTCTCTTCTTCAGGAAACGTTGCTTTGTATTGCTTTTTGAGTTCCTTCGCAGTGGCTTTATGTTCCGTGTGGTAACACATTATTTCTTGTCTAATTTTTCTCGAATTTCACCAATTTCAGAACGTAAGGTAAGAAACATTTCTTGAATATTCTCTTGTTTTAACTCGTTAGGTTGGTATTCGACTGTTGTGAGCGAACATACAAATTCCCAAACTTCCAATATTTCTGAGGCTCTCAATTCAAAAGGCTTGTAAAACTGATTGTCTGAATGAAGTAGGAAGGAAGTTGATTTTTTGTTTTTTCGATAAATTCTCTTGTAAACAATTCCCTCCGAAAGACTTAAAACAATGTACGTTTTTCCATCTTTGATCAAATCCAAACTTTCAATGTATTTTCCAACCACAAATGAACCATTTTTGAGTGGCAACATGGAATCGCCTTCAATCGGAAAAGCCCGGCATTTGCCTTTTGAAATGAATGGCAAAGTCATAGATTCTAAATTCTCAATAAACTCAGGATCTCCATAACCTTGTAAATAACCCGCTTTTGCTTTGAGCGGAATAATTTCAATGTTGTCATTTCCATTTTTATCAATCGTGATGGGCAATACAATCCGATTGTCGGGCAAAGTCAAAAGATTTTCATAAGCGATTTTGCGCACATCGGTACTAATCAATAAATCAATGCTGATGTGGTAATAACCTGAGATTTTTCTCAATAAATCCAAAGGTGGCTCCGATAATCCATCTTCGTATTTGGAAAGTCTCGAACGCGTGATTTCAAGTTGATCCGCTAATTTTTGTTGCGACAATTGCTTTTGCGCTCTTAAATACCTGATGTTTTCTGAGAATATTGACATTGTTCTAATTTAGGACAACAAAAATAATATAAATTGTCCCAAAATGGAATACTATTGCAGAAATATTTCAATTTTAAATTTCTCGTAATGAATAGAACAATTGTGCACATGGATTTGGATACTTTTTTTGTGAGTTGTGAGCGTTTAATCAATTCAGAATTAAATGGTTTACCTTTGATTATTGGTGGGAGTTCTGATAGGGGAGTGGTCTCTTCTTGTTCCTATGAAGCCAGAAAATTTGGCGTTCGCTCTGCCATGCCGATGAAAATGGCGCTAAGACTTTGTCCACAAGCAAAAGTGGTCAAGGGCGACATGGAATTGTATTCTAAACAATCCAAATTAGTCACTGAAATTATTCAAGAAGTTGCGCCTGTGATGGAAAAAGCGAGTGTGGATGAATTTTATTTAGATGTTTCTGGAATGGATAAGTTTTTTGGCTGCTACAAATGGTCGAATGAATTGATTCAAAAAATTCACAAAGAAACTGGATTGCCCATGAGTTTTGGTTTGTCAGTCAATAAAACCGTTTCTAAAATTGCTACAGGAGAAGGAAAACCTTTGGGCAGGATGGAAGTCAAAAACAACCATGTAAAACCTTTCTTAAATCCTTTGTCAATCAAAAAAATCCCCATGCTTGGTGATGTTACTTTTCAGACGCTTTCTCGAATTGGCATCCGAAAAATTGAAACACTTTCAGAAATGCCCATGGATTTATTGCAAAAATTGCTAGGGAAAAATGGAAAAGAACTTTGGAAAAAAGCGAATGGAATTGATTTTACGCCTGTAGAACCTTACACGGAAAGAAAATCTTTGTCCACCGAACATACTTTTGCGCAAGACAGCATCGACTTGATCCGCATGAAAGGTGAATTGGTCAAAATGGTCGAAAAATTAGGCTTTCAACTTCGCAAAGAAAGGTGGTTGACCTCTGTGGTGACTGTGAAAATTCGTTACAGCAATTTTGATACAGAGACAAAGCAATGCAAAATTCCATACACTTCATGCGATCATGTGCTCATCCAAAAAGTACTCACATTATTTGATTCGGTTTACACCAGAAGAATGAGATTGAGATTAATCGGTGTTCGTTTCAGCAGTTTGGTTCATGGAACACATCAAATTGATTTGTTTGAAGATACAAGTGAATTGATTTCGCTTTATGATGCCATCGATAAAATCAAAAATCGATTTGGAGAAAATGCAATTCAAAGAAGTGTCGGTGTTTTTAATAAAAAACAAGCGATTTAAGATGTATTTAAATTGTCATTCATTTCACAGTTTGCGGTATGGCACCATTCCCGTGGAGGAACTTGTGCAAATGGCAAAAGAAAAAGGCGTAAAAGTATTGGGATTGACAGATATCAATGCCAGTGCGGGCGTTTTTGATTTCGTGAAAGCTTGTTTGAAAAATGATATCAAACCGATTGTGGGCATTGAATTTCGAGTAAACAATAAATTGCTTTACGTCGGTTTGGCGAGAACATTTAATGGCTTTTCAGAAATGTGTCGCTTTCTTTCTGAGCACAATATCACCAAAAAACCAATTCCTGAATTTGGTCCAGATTTTAAAGAAGTGATGGTAGTTTATCCTTTTGAAAATCATCCAAAAAGCCTGAAAAAGCATGAATTTATTGGTGTTAAACACACTGAATTGAATCAACTAATCAAAAAAGAAAATCAAGCCAATGTCGAAAAAATGTTGCTGTGGCATCCAATTACTTTTAGAACTAAAAAGGAATTTAAACTGCATCAAATTATGCGGGCGGTTGAACTCAATACGATCTTGACAAAACTTGAGAAACAAGATTACTGCGGACAAGAAGAATTCATGCTTCCTTTGAATGAATTGGCGGATTTATACAAGAATCATCCTCAATTGATCAAGAATTGTAAAAGGATGATTGCCAGTTGTAATTTTGAATTTGATTTCACGACCAATAAAAATAAATTTTACTACACCAGAAATAAACAACAAGACAAAGCTTTGCTCAATAAATTGGCGTTGGAAGGCATGAGTAGGAGGTATGGCGACCAAAATTTAGAAGCCAAAAAACGGGTAGAAAAAGAAATTAAGGTAATTGATGATTTAGGATTTTCCGCCTATTTTTTAATCACTTGGGATATTATTCAATACAGCAATAGCAAAGGATTTATGCACATTGGAAGGGGGAGTGGCGCCAACAGTATTGTGAGTTATTGCTTGGGAATAACCAACATTTGTCCCATCGAATTGAATTTGTATTTTGAACGTTTTTTGAATCCAAGTCGATCCAGTCCGCCAGATTTTGACATTGATTGGTCTTGGACAGACAGAGATGCCATTTTAGCCTATATTTTTGAACGATTTGGCTATGAACATGTCGCTTTTTGCGGAACAACTGTTGAATTTAAATACCGTTCAATTATCAGAGAATTAGGGAAAGTTTTTGGTTTGCCCAAAGAAGAATTGGATTATTTATCTAAAAATAGAAAGTCAAATCCTGAATTAAATTCAATTTCCATTCAAGTGCACGAATACGGAAAAATGCTGGAGAAATTTCCCAACGCGCGCAGCATGCATTCTTGTGGGATTTTGATTTCGGAAGAACCAATCAGCAATTATACCGTGCTCGAAATGTTGCCCAAAGGATTTCCAACGGCTCAATTCAATATGCACGTGGCAGAAGATATTGGCTTCGAAAAATTTGACATTTTGAGTCAAAGAGGAATTGGACACATCAACGACAGTGTAAGGTTAATTGAACAAAATCAAGGACTTAAGATTGATATTCGAAATATTGCAATAAGTAAAGATGAAGCGAAATGCAACGAAATGCTCCGCCAAGGCAAAACCATTGGCTGTTTTTACATCGAAAGTCCCGCCATGCGTGGTTTATTGAGGCGATTGAACTGTGAAAATTACCAAACATTGGTTGCAGCATCATCCGTTATTCGTCCTGGTGTTGCGCAAAGTGGCATGTTGCGCGAATACATTTTTAGACACAATAATCCTGATAAATTCGAATATTTTCATCCAGTTTTTGAAGAGCAATTGTGCGATACGTATGGCGTGATGGTATATCAAGAAGATGTAATCAAAATTGCGCATCATTTTGCGGGAATCGATTTAGCACAAGCTGATATTCTCCGAAGAGCAATGAGTGGAAAAACCAGATCAATCAAAGAATTGAACGGCGTGAAGCACATTTATTTCGAAAATTGCCGAAAAATGGGCTATTCAGACCAACTTGCGCAAGAAGTTTACCGACAAATTGAATCTTTTGCGGGCTATTCATTTTGCAAAGCACATTCAGCTTCTTATGCAGTAGAAAGTTACCAAAGTTTGTATCTAAAAACCTATTATCCAATTGAATTCATGGTTGCTGTCATTATCAATGAAGGTGGATTTTACCGGACAGAAGTGTACATTCACGAAGCGAAAATGGCAGGCGCAATTATTTCTTGTCCATGTGTCAATAGCAGCGAATATTTCACGACAGTAAAAGGAAAAGAAGTTTTTTTAGGCTTTCGGAATTTGCAAAATTTAGAAGAAAAAATCGGCAAACAAATCGCCAAAGAAAGAGCGAAAAATGGAAATTATCACAGTTTAGAAGATTTCATCAATCGAATTTCCATCGGAATTGAAAACCTGCAAATTTTGATTTTTATTGGCGCATTTCGATTCACTGGCTTGACAAAAAACGAGTTAATCCTCACTGCCAGAATGATTTTGATGAATTTTAAACCCGAAAACAGAGATTTATTGCTCATCCAAGAACCGATTGTAGAGTATGAATTACCAACCTTAGAAC
>JBFYPS010000002.1:0-3517 GCA_041303135.1 Crocinitomicaceae bacterium
CATTAAGACATTGCGCAAAAAGGATTTGTTTTGATTCATTGTGGTTCAAAAGTAACTTTTTTTTTCAAGACAAAAGAATTTGACATAAGGATAAAAAGACTGATTTGTTGTAATGTTTTCAAAAATTAAATGGCTTAAAATCACAGCATCCTAAACCGCCGCAGGCAGCTGCGAAGCAAATCTTAATATCTAATTAATCAAAATCAAAAATAAATCACTATCTTTGCCCCGTCAATAATGACTACATAATAAACATTAATTAATTTTAGCATGTATTTAGCACCAGAAAACAAGACTGCAATCTTCGAAAAACACGGAGGATCAGCAACAAACACTGGGTCTGCAGAAGGTCAGATCGCTTTGTTTACTTACAGAATTTCTCACTTAACTGAGCACTTGAAGAAAAATCGTCACGATTACGTTACACAAAGATCTCTTCAATTATTAGTAGGTAAAAGAAGAAGTTTGTTGGATTACTTGAAGAAAAAAGAAATTTCAAGATACCGTGCAATTGTTAAAGAACTTGGCTTACGTCGTTAATAACTTTGGCACAAAAAGAACAGGAGAGGCAATCGAAGTAATTCGTTTGCCTTTTCTATTTTTTAAAAGACACTAGAGGAAAGACGGTCTTATTTCTCGATGTCTAAAAAAAACTTTAAAATAGAGTGATAGTTAAGTCTTAAAATCCTAATATCATAACATCTTAAAGTCTAAAAAAAAGACAAAAGACGATAGATAACAGACAAGAGACTTCAAAGTCTACAGTCTAATATCTAATGTCTCAAGTCTAAAAAAAATGTAATAATACAAATATGAACATAGGAACAAAAAGGTCCATCACTACCGGAGGAAAAGAAATCTCCATCGAGACAGGCAAGTTGGCTAAACAAGCTGACGGCTCCGTAGTGTTACAAATGGGCAACACCGTGATGTTGGCAACTGTGGTTGCTGCTCCGGAAGCGAAAGATGGAGTAGATTTTTTACCGTTAACGGTAGACTACAAAGAGAAATTTGCAGCTGCAGGTAAAATCCCTGGTGGATTCTTCCGCAGAGAAGCAAGACCTTCAGATGGTGAAATTTTAATCATGCGTTTAGTTGACCGCGCGTTGCGTCCACTTTTCCCAGATGATTACCATGCTGAAGTACAATTGATGATTCAATTGTTGGCTTATGATGGCGAACACCAACCAGATGCGTTGTGTGGTTTGGCTGCGTCTGCTGCAATTGCGGTTTCAAACATTCCGTTCAACGGGCCAATGTCTGAAGTACGTGTTGGTCGTGTAAACGGCGAATATGTCATCAACCCAACAGTTTCTGAAATGAAAGAATCTGACATCGATATTATGATTGCTGGTACAATCAAAGACATCGTGATGTTAGAGGGTGAAATGAAAGAAATCTCTGAATTGGAAATGGTTGAAGTGATTAAAATCGCTCACGCTGCAATTATCGAACAATGTCAATTCCAATTGGAATTAGCTGCGTTGATTCCTGCAGCAAATCCAAAAAGAGAATACTCTCACGAAACACACAACGAAGATATCAAAGCACGTGTTTACGAATTCTGCATGGAAAAATGTAGAGAAATTGCACGTCAAGGAATTGCTTCTAAAGCGACTAGAACTGAATTGTTCAACGCGGTGAAAGATGAATTCAAAGCAACTTTGTCTGAAGAAGAATTGACTGAAGTGAGCAGTTTTATTTCAGTTTATTTCTCTGAAGTGAAAAAGAAAGCTGTTCGTCACGTCATGTTACACGAAGGAAAACGTTTAGATGGTCGTAAATTCGACGAAATTCGTCCAATTTGGGCTGAAGTTGATTATTTACCAATGGTTCACGGTTCTGCTGTGTTTACACGTGGTGAAACGCAATCATTGACAACTTTGACTTTAGGTGGTAAAATGGATGAGCAATTGTTGGACGGAGTTACTTTCCGTGGAACAGAAAAATTCATGTTACACTACAATTTCCCACCATTTTCAACAGGAGAAGCGAAACCATTGCGTGGAACTTCAAGACGTGAAGTTGGTCACGGAAACTTGGCATTGAGAGCATTGAAAAACGTACTTCCTGATGACAATGCATATACAATTCGTTTGGTTTCTGAAATTTTAGAATCTAACGGTTCATCTTCCATGGCAACCGTTTGTGCGGGAACTTTGGCTTTGATGGACGGAGGAGTTCAAATCAAAGCGCCAGTTTCTGGTATCGCAATGGGATTGATCGCTGACGATGGTAAATTTGTTGTATTGTCTGACATCTTGGGTGATGAAGATCACCTGGGAGACATGGATTTCAAAGTTACTGGTACTTCAAAAGGTATCACAGCTTGTCAAATGGACATCAAAGTAGATGGTTTACCATACGAAGTATTGATTCAAGCATTGGAACAAGCAAGAGCAGGACGTTTACACATTTTGAACAAAATTGTTGAAACGATTGCAGTTCCAAATCCTGAATTCAAACCTCAAACTCCAAGAATCGAAGCGTTTAACGTTCCGAATGAAATGATTGGTGCGATTATCGGACCTGGTGGAAAAATCATCCAAGCGATGCAAAAAGAAACCAATACAGTAATCACAATCGAAGAATTGGAAGGTGGACAAGGAAGAGTTCAAGTGATGTCTAACAATGCGGAAGACATGAATGCAGCTGTTACGAGAATCAAGCAAATTGCATTCCCTCCAACAGTTGAGGCTGGTGTTGAATATGAAGGAAAAATTAAATCATTGCAAGCCTACGGATGTTTCGTTGAGATTCTTCCAGGCGTAGACGGTTTGATACACATTTCAGAATTCAACTGGGACAAAATCGCTAAAATGGAAGATGTTTGCAAAGAAGGCGACATGGTTCGTTTCAAAGTGATGGGCAAAGACGAAAAAACGAAGAAATGGAAACTATCTCGTAAAGTGTTGTTGCCAAGACCAGAGAAGAAAGAAGCGTAAAGAGACGAAAGATATTAGACCAAAGACAATAGACTTTAAAATTTGCTTAGTTCTTTGGAATTATTTGAAGATTTGCAGAGAATTTGAAGCGGTCTCGTCTTAATATCTTAGAATCTTAAAGTCATAAAATCTATAAATAATCCTCGTTCAATTTTGAGCGGGGATTTTTTTTGTGAATTGATTTTGGAAGGATTTTTAGGCTGGTTCTGTTTCTGGGATGAATTTTTTAACTTAAAACAAAACAAGTATGCGGAGATTAGTAAGTGTAATTACCGCACAATTTGCGGAGAATATTTTGTTTTGCGGAGAATAAGTTGTATATTTACCGCATAATTTGCGGAGAATGGGAATTTATATACACGAAAAAGGAAGTTGGACAGACTTTACTTGGGACAATCAGCAAGTAATGATAAAACTTGGTGAGGCGAGAAATCTTCAAGGCAGACTTTTTGGAAAAATGGAAGCGCTTGGCTTTGATTTGCAGAATGAAGCAGTGCTAAATACCCTCACATTAGATGTTGTAAAATCATCTGAAATTGAAGGCGAATTTTTAGAAATAGAGCAAGTACGTT
>JBFYPS010000003.1:0-2947 GCA_041303135.1 Crocinitomicaceae bacterium
TCCAAAAGTGATGATGTTTTGCGCTTCAATTTCAGCAACAATTTCGCTTACATCTTTATGAAAATCTAAAGGAAAAGGAATTGGAACTTCATTTTTATATTTGTTTCTGTTATTGTGATCAAAATTCCACTTTCCGTCTAACGGTTGATCACCAACCATCAAAATATGATGTTTTTTTCGCATCATGCGATAGAAGCTTTCCATCAAAAGTTGCTTTTTCCCTTTGAAAAAATCCGCTAATTCATTTCTAGAAGTATAAAAATGTTCCGAATCTACTGCTTTTGTTGGAATAGAAAGTTTTTTGCAAATGGATTTCAATTGTTCATCCAAACGATATTCATCAGGAAATTGGTATTCAAATTGCTCGATTTTATTCTTCTTTACCAAATCCAAAATCAATTGTTCTAAATTATGAGGATTATTTGAATCTGAAATTTTATAATAAACAACTTGATGACTTTTATTAATCAATTCCTCCGAAAAATTTCGCATGGAAAGAAAAAACGCCACGACTTTTTGAATATGATGTTTCACATAATCGGTTTCCTGACGCATTTCTGCCATCACATATATCACATTCGGATTGACTTCATCAAACCAAGAATGTTCCGAATTGAGTTGGTCGCCCAAAAGTAATCGAAGTGTTTTCATTTAAAATAATTCAGGAATTAACCACATTTTCTGAAATTTTCCATCGCCATCATACATTTCCGCTTGGCGCTTGATGTTGAATTTTCTGTCTCTTGGATCGTTTCCAACACCAGCGTTGTACATCCAATTTCCGTAATTGCTGTGCACATCGTAATCGATTAGCATACTTTCGAAATATGCTGCGCCAATACGCCAATCTTGTTCCCATTCTTTTGCCCAATAACTCGTCACATTTTGACGACCACGATTGCTCATCCAGCCTGTTTTTTGTAGTTCAATCATGTTGGCATTTACAAAATGTTCAGGTGTTGTCCCATTTGTCCATTGATTGAAGGCTTTTGTATTTTGGTTCCAATTGTATTCTTTTTGTAAAATACCGTTTAATTGGAATATTTTGTTGCCGTGTTTTAGCGAAATATATTTGAAATAATCGCGCCAAATCAACTCGAAAATTAACCAATAGGTGTCTTCATTTTTGACTACTTTTTTCTCAAATTGTAGCACTTCCCAATAAATCATTCGTGCCGAAATACTACCATTTGCCAACCATGCCGAAAGTTTCGAACTGTAATTCTTTCCTATTAAACCATTACGAGTTTTCTTGTAAACGGCTAGTTTTTTGGTATCCCAAAAGTATTCTTTGATTCTTTTTTTAGCCTGATTTTCGCCACCTTTAAATGGAAAAGCAGTTTTGTTAGGTTGCTTGAACTCCGAAGCTTCGTAGTCAAATCCTAAATCTTCTAACGTTGGAATACTTGTCTTTTCTTCAATTAAATTAGAAATCGGTTTTGCTGAGATGGAAACGGTTGGTCGCACTCGAATTTTCTTTTCCAATTGTTTTCTGAACTCCGTAAAAACTTCTGGAATTTTCTCCCAATCTTCATACGGAACATCATCAGGGTGAAATAGAAATTGATCGTAATAAGCTTTCCAATTCACCGCTGGAATTAAATTGCGAACTTCATTTTCTACATCTACTTCTTCCTGCGTCCATTCGTTTTGAATATAAATCGTGTCAATTTGATATTTAGCAGCTATTTCTGGAATCAATTGTTCGGGATAACCGTAATAAACTAATAATGTGATATTTTTCTCAGCTAAATTTTCTTGTAATTCGGTTAAGGTTTCTAGAAGAAATTGCGTTCTAAATTTTTCTGTTTTCTTAAAACCATATTGAGTTGTTTCGAAATGTCTTGGATCTAAACAGTAAATACCAATTACTTTTTCATTTTCTCTACAAGCATTGTACAACGAATGATTGTCAATCGTTCGCAAATCGTTTCTAAACCATATTAGTCCGTTCATAATTTTAATTTTTGCTCGCAAAGACGCTAAGTCGCGAAATTTTAATTTTAAACATATAAGTCACATAAGTTTTCGACTTTGTGTGAAAGTTCATAAAAGTTTAAAAGATATCTCTTATTTCTTAAATCTGTGTTCCTTATTTTAATTGTTTGATTTTGTCCCGAAACTTCGAGATTGCCCTTGAACTTGATTTTTGAAATTTTTATTCATTCTACATTTATCACTACAATACATAACTTCTTCCCAATTTTTCTCCCATTTTTTTCGCCATGAAAACGGACGTTGACAGGTTTTACATATTTTTTCGGGAAGATTTAATTTTTTATGTGCCATTATAACATGGAAGTTGATGGTTTATCTGGTCGCGCATAATGAAATCTGTCTGCTAATTTTGGAACAGCATAACCATCTAAACCGTTTATGGCGATTACGTTTCCTCTGTCCAATTGCATCCAATTATCATCGTGAAAAAGTTTTTCATCAGCATAAATAGTCTCAACCGAAGCGATGATATGAATACAATCGTTTTCTTCAATTTTGTATTCGTTCACATATTTACAAAGTAATTGTACAGGACTTCCTTTTACGAAAGGTACTTTGTGATTGTCAATGAATTCAGGTTCTAAATTCGTTTTATCAAATTCCGAAATGTGTTCTTCATAACTTGAAGACGTATGATGTGCATCGGCAATCATTTCTTCTGTAATATGGTTTACAGTAAAGAATCCGGATTTTTTTATGTTTTTATAAGTGTCTCTTGGAACCGTTGTAGGTCTTAAAATAAATCCTAATAAAGGCGGTTCGCTTCCTAAATGCGTGACACTACTGAAAATAGCAACATTTAAAGTGCCATTTTCAGAACAAGTTCCTATTAAGTTGGCCGATTTGTAACCTGTAACGCAATTTACCAAGTTCAATCTCGGCACTTTAGACATATAAAATAATTCGTCTTTCGTAATCTTTCGCATAGCAATTTTTATTCAAATATACG
>JBFYPS010000004.1:0-2960 GCA_041303135.1 Crocinitomicaceae bacterium
GCCGCTGGAAATACGGTGGTTTTAAAACCGTCTGAAACAACTTCTTTGACTGCGCTAAAATTGGCGGAATTAATCGAAGAAAGCGGACTTCCTGCGGGTGTCGTGAACATTGTTACCGGATACGGCGATACAGGTTCGGCGATTGTAAATCATCCCGATATCAACAAAATTGCTTTCACAGGTTCGACAAATGTTGGCAAAATGATTCAAAAAGCAATTGCTGGAACTGACAAAAAATTGACTTTAGAATTGGGCGGAAAATCTGCCAATATCATTTTCGAAGATGCGCCGATTGACCAAGCGGTTGAAGGAATTGTCAACGGAATTTTCTTCAACCAAGGACACGTTTGTTGCGCTGGTTCGCGTTTGTTCGTGCAAGAAGGCGTTGCAGAAACCGTGATTCAAAAACTAAAAGACCGCATGGATACTTTGTATGTTGGTGATCCAATGGACAAAAACACAGACATCGGTGCCATCAATTCCAAAAAACAATTGGAAACGATTTCGAAATACATTCAAATCGGAATTCAAGATGGAAATGAAATTTACCAAAGCAATTGCGCACTTCCCTCAAAAGGATATTTCTGTAAACCAACGCTTTTCATCGACGTGGCACAATCAAGTCAATTGGTTCAAGAAGAAATTTTTGGTCCAGTATTGACGATTCAAACTTTCAGAACCGTGGATGAAGTGATTCAAAAAGCAAACAATACGCCGTTCGGCTTGGCCGCTGGCGTTTGGACGGACAAAGGTTCGAAAATCTTCAATTTAACTTCGAAACTGCGCGCTGGTGTTATTTGGGCGAATACCTACAATAAATTCGATCCGACATCGCCTTTTGGTGGCTACAAAGAAAGTGGATTTGGAAGAGAAGGTGGTTTGCATGGTTTGTCCGCCTATTTGGGTTAGAAATTAGGCATTATGGAATAAGCATTAGGAAGTGGGGAATAGAAATGCGGAATTAAAAATATAGAAAATGACAAGATTATCAGTTCTTAAGACATATAAAATTTACATCGGGGGACAATTTCCTCGTACTGAATCTGGGCGTTATTATTCGCCTTTGGATGCTGCTGGAAAACCGTTGGCGAACGTGTGTTTATCGTCGCGCAAGGATTTGAGAAATGCAGTGGTTGCGGCACGCAAAGCGTTTGGAAGTTGGTCAGAAAGAGCAGCTTTTAACCGCGGACAAATTTTGTATCGCATCGCTGAAATGCTAGAAGGAAGACGTTCGCAATTCGTTGAAGAATTAATGCTACAAGGTTCATCAGAAAAATCGGCGAATCAAGAAGTTGATTTGAGCATCGATCGCTTGGTTTATTACAGCGGTTGGACCGACAAATACCAACAAATTTTCAGCGCAGTAAATCCTGTGGCTTCGTCGCATTTCAATTTTTCGGTGCTAGAACCAATGGGCGTTGTGGGCGTTGTTGCTCCGCAAAATTCATCGTTGATTGGACTCGTTTCAACCATCATTCCAATCATTGCAGGTGGAAATACGGTCGTTGTTTTGGCTTCGGAAAAATTGCCACTTTGCGCGGTTACTTTTGCGGAAGTTTTGCATACTTCTGATGTTCCCGGCGGAATTATCAATATCCTCACTGGAACGGAAAAAGAATTGATCGAACAATTTGGTTCTCACATGGATATCAACGCGGTTTTGTATGCCGGAGATACTGCTGAAAACTACAAAACGCTACAAGTTTTAGCGGCTGATTCAGTGAAAAGAATCGTGCAATTTAAATTAAATCCAAGCGATGAAACGGCTGAAAATCCTTATTTGATTCAAGATTTTCAAGAAGTGAAAACGACTTGGCATCCGATTGAAAATATTGGCGGTTCAAGCTCAAATTATTGATGCAATTCTGAATATTCAACCAAATTCAATAATTATCCGCAAACAACGTTGTACTTTCGTAAGTATGAATGTGATTGCAAAAGTTTGTTTACTTGTGTTGCTTTGCGTTGTTGGCGGAAATTCTTTTGCCCAACAATCGACTTTGCGCAAGTTCAAACGCGCGGTCACAAGCAAGGAAATAAAATTGGATTCGCTGAGCATTTATCCCAATTCTTTCCAAGTTTTTTGCGGCAAAGAAGCATTGCGAAAGGAAGCTTTTCTCATCGATTTCGCTTCCGCCAAATTTCAATTGCTAGAAACCTGCGCAGATACGCTCATTTTTGAATACCGCGTTTTTCCGATCAACCTCACGAAAGTCTATCAACGCAGAGACACAAGTGTAATTTACGACGAAAAAAAAGGAAGCTACGAGCAATTTTTGATCACGTCAAAAGACGTTTACGGCGACATTTTCGGCAACACAGGCTTGCAAAAAAACGGAAGTATTTCTCGTGGTGTTTCTTTTGGTAACAACCAAGATTTATCGGTCAATTCAACTTTAAACCTCGAATTATCAGGAGATATCGCGCCCAATTTGAAATTATTGGCTTCCGTTTCTGATGATAATTTACCGATTCAACCAGATGGAAATACGAACAAATTGCAGGAATTTGACCAAGTTTTCATCCAAGTTTACAACGACAAATTCAAATTGATTGCAGGAGATTTCTGGATTCAAAAACCGCAAGGCTATTTCATGAATTACAAGAAGCGAGCGCAAGGAATTTACGGTGAATTCGGCTACAAACCATCTGAAAAACAAGATTGGAAATTCCAAGGAAGTGCCGCGCTTTCGAAAGGAAAATTCGCCCGACAAATCATCCAAGGAATTGAAGGAAATCAAGGTCCTTACCGATTGAGAGGGAATGAAAATGAGCCGTTTATCATCATTCTTTCAGGAACGGAGCGCGTTTACATCGACGGACGTTTGTTGCAACGCGGACAAGAATTTGATTATGTCGTCAATTACAATACTTCCGAAGTGACTTTCACCACGCGCAATTTGATTACGAAAGATGTCAGAATTGTCGTGGAATTTCAATATTCAGATCAAAATTACGCG
>JBFYPS010000005.1:0-2986 GCA_041303135.1 Crocinitomicaceae bacterium
TACAATGGGTTTTTAGATTTCAATGCCGTTCAACGTTTTAATTTTGATGTAACTGTCAATCAAGCCAAATTGAATAAATTGTATTTCATCAAATCAGATACGCTGCTGACGTTGAACACCATTTTTCATGCCGACATTACTGGTACAGAAATCAACAATTATTCAGGATTTGTTGGTTTGCAATCATTGAAATATCAAGCAGGGAAAAAGTTTTTTGATATACCAAAAATGGACATCAATGTGGATCGAAGTATTGCAAATGATCAGTTGAGATTGGAAAGTAAGATGATGCGTGCGACTGTCAATGGGAAGATTGATTTTAAAACAATTGTGGATGATTTTAACAACCAGTTTAGCGTTGTTTTCCCAGCATTGTTTACCTACAAAAAACCGTCAAAATCAACGATTCAAAATCATTTTAACTATAACATAACGGTTCAAGACATCAATGGTTTATTGGCGATTTTTGTACCAGATTTGAAAGTAAGTAGAGGAACAACGATTTATGGCGATTACGATGGCTACACCAACGATTTTTCCATGAATTTGAATTCCAGTAAAGTCAGTTATGGAATTTTTGAATCGAAGGTTTTGAACTTACAACAGTCGTTTACGGATTCTACATTGTCAGCTGATTACCAACTGGGAACGTTTTCCATGAACGATACTTTGGAAGTAAAAAACGTTGCATTTTTGACTTCAGGAGTGAAAGGAAATTTGCATTCAACACTTAGTTGGAACCCTGCATCGGAAAATGAATCGAACTTTATATGGGATACTAAAGTGCAGGGAATTAGTTCCTATATTTTTGATTTAAAACCATCTTTTTTCAGTATCAATAATCACCGTTGGGACATTGAAAATGCAGGCGAAATTGCTTTTTTACCCAAAGACATACACATCGATCAATTTAAAATGCACCGCGACAATCAGTTTATTGCCTTAAATGGTGCGCTTTCCACCGACACTTCTGAATCCTTGGACATCAAAATCAATGCTTTCCAACTAGATGATTTTAGTAGTTTGATGGGTTTCAAAACGGTTATTAAAGGAGAGGTAAATGGTGACGTGACCATGTCAGATCCTTTTGAAAATATTTATTTTAAAGGCGACGCTGTAGTTTCCAATTTTTACCTAAACAACCAAGAAGTGGGAGAAGTTAATCTTCATGGAAAATGGAATAAATTGAAAGAAAGTATCGTTTTGGATGGAGATTTATATTACAAAAAGAACAAAACTTTCAATTTCGATGGCGATTATTACATTTATAAAGACAAAAATAATATCAATTTTATATTAGATTTTGACCAAACGAACATCCAATTTGCAAGCGCATTTTTAGATCCAAAAGTGGTTACAAATGTGAAAGGTTTGTTAGATGGAAAAATGCATATCACTGGAACGCCAGAGTCTCCTGAATTGGAAGGTGATATAGATTTACTTGGTGGAAATGCTAAAGTTGAAATGTTTGGTGTCAATTTCGGTATGAATGGAAGAATTGAAATTGAAAAGGACATGTTCAAAATTGATAATATGCCTATTATCGACGAAGAAGGAAATACAGGGTCAATCAACGGAACTGTTTTGCATACTGATTTTGAAAATTGGAATTTTGATTTGTTTTTCAATATCGATGAGTATTATGATGTTGATCAAAGAAAGTTAGTGAAAGTCGATAATTTCTTGGTTTTGAACACGCAATACGAAGAAGGAAGTGTTTATTATGGCAAAGGTTATGCTACTGGGAATGCCAATCTTTCGGGATATGCGGATAATTTGGAAGTCATAGTAAACATGAAGACTGAGCGTAACACAAACATCTATTTCCCAATGTTTGGAGTGACGGAATTAGAAGATGAGTTGAGTTTCAAATGGGAGAATTTAGTCAAAGATTCAATTATTGTTTTACCTGAAATCGATTTTACGGGTGTTGATTTAGATTTGAATTTCAATGTGACACCTGATGCCACTTTAAAATTGATTTTTGATGATCAAACGGGCGACGAAATTACTGCCCAAGGAAAAGGACAAATCGGAATTAAATTAAATAATTTGAATGATTTGTCGATGGACGGAACCTACACGGTGACGCAAGGAAATTACAATTTCGTTTTGGGCGTTTTGAAAAAATCATTTAACATCGTTAATGGTGGAACAATCTCCTGGAATGGTGGTGGAGCTGAAGATGCGACACTAAATTTGAAGTCCAACTACTTGGTAACCGCCAATGTAAATGACATTGTCCAAGATTTAGAAAGTCAAAAATCAACCGCCTCAAATCAACCTGTTTTTTGTAATTTGTATTTGACGGGGATGTTGTCTGATCCGCAAATTCGATTTGAGATTAAATCTCCAAAAGCTTCTGAAAGTGCACGCGCCGCAATTGAAAGAATCAACAACAATTCTGATGAGTTAAATAAACAGTTTTTCTCCTTATTGATTGCCAATCGTTTTCAACCAAATGTGGGCGTTTCGGGAACAAACTCTGGAAGCAATGCGGCTTTGGATGCGTTGTCTGGACAGATCAATAGTTTGTTGGGAGAACTTACCAAAGACGTTCGTTTGAATGTAGATTTAAAAAACGACATCATTACAGGGCAAAATTCTCAAAAAATTGGATTTTCAACAAATGCTTTAAACGATAAATTAATCATTACAGGCGTTTTTGGAGTTGAAAAAAATGCGGGAGGTTCCAATCAAAGTACCTTTATTGGTGATTTGAATCTGGAATATATTTTGGATGAAAATGGAAATTTTAGGGTGAGTATTTTCAATGAATCCAACGATTACACAGTAATTCAAGATAAAAATTTAGGTCGATTCACGCAAGGAATAGGACTACAATACCAAGAAGAATTTCAAACTTGGAATGACTTTAAATTGTTACAAATCGTCTTTGATGTATTCCGCAAAGACAAAAAAGTTACCTTGACCCGAAAAAGAAAACAGACTCCTGTTCCGCCTTTAAATCAACCTGAAAACATCG
>JBFYPS010000006.1:0-6015 GCA_041303135.1 Crocinitomicaceae bacterium
CGAAAAAAAGCGCATAAACAGCCCTAGCATTGCTAAATCTATGATGAAAAAAGGTTAGATTATCTTATCAGCAACAAAAAAGGGATATTTTGCCCGCTCTGGGGCAATCCATAGAAAAAAATAATTTTTTTCTATGGATGTTTAGCCTCTCTGAGGCTAACAAGATAAAAGTATTTATTCCACTGCCTTTCAATAAATTTCGAAACAAAAACAATTCAAACAGCCCTAGCAGGGCTAAAAATCTTTAAAAAAGATCTGCATCTGCGAGTCCTTGCCCCAGCTTGGGCAAAACAAAAAAATCCTGCACATCTACTTAGTTTAAACAGGAAAAATCAACCTCAAAGTCTTTCCGAAATTGACCAAATCAAAACTAAATTCTCTTTGATTTTCAAAACATATTATTTCTCGGTAAAAATTCTTAAATTTGCAAGAATTTATTTAAAAAATAGGTTCAAAATGTCACTTTCCAATCTCAATGAAGTTAAAGAAGGACTCACCTTCGACGATGTACTTTTAGTACCAGGATTCTCTCAAGTTTTACCAAAAGATGTTCAGCTGAAAAGCAAATTTACACGCAACATTTATGTAAATACGCCTATTGTTTCTGCTGCCATGGACACTGTAACTGAGTCTAGTATGGCAATTGCGATGGCGCAACAAGGTGGAATAGGCGTGATTCACAAAAACATGACCATCAGCGAGCAAGCCTTGGAAGTGCGCAAAGTGAAACGATCTGAAAGTGGAATGATTTTAGACCCTTTGACTTTGTCTGAAAATGCATTGGTGAAAGATGCCTTGCAATTGATGAAAGAAAACAAAATCGGCGGAATTCCTGTGGTAGATGAAAATAAAATCTTGAAAGGAATTGTAACTAACCGTGATTTGCGTTTTGAGAAAAACCTAACAAGACCAATCACTGAAGTGATGACATATAAACAAATCATTACCACTCAAGATGGAACAGATTTGTCAGTAGCAGAAGATATTTTACAGGAAAATAAGATTGAAAAATTGCCAGTTGTTGATGTCAATAATAAATTGGTGGGATTAATTACTTACCGAGATATTATCAAAGTAAAAATGCACCCAAATTCTTGCAAAGACAGTTTTGGAAGATTACGTGTTGCTGCTGCAGTAGGCGTAACTGCTGATACTTTGACTCGTGTTCACGCATTGGTGGAAGCTGGTGTAGATGCCATTGTAATCGATACTGCCCATGGACACACGGAAGGTGTGGTAGTAAAATTGAAAGAAGTGAAAGCGGTTTATCCAAAATTGGATGTCGTTGTTGGAAATATCGCTACTGCTGCTGCTGCTAAATATTTAGTCGATGCAGGTGCAGATGCTGTAAAAGTGGGAATCGGTCCTGGGTCGATTTGTACTACCAGAATCATTGCTGGTGTTGGTGTTCCACAATTGACTGCAATCAATGATGTGGCTCTGATTTTGGAAGGAACTGGCGTTCCAATTATTGCTGATGGTGGAATTAGATATACAGGTGACATTGTGAAAGCAATTGCCGCTGGTGCAGACACTGTAATGGTTGGATCAATGTTTGCCGGAGTGGAAGAATCGCCAGGTGAAACTACGATTTTTGAAGGAAGAAAATTCAAAGCTTACCGTGGAATGGGTTCTTTGGAAGCCATGCAAAAAGGTTCGAAAGACCGTTATTTCCAAGATGCTGAGGATGATATCAAAAAGTTAGTTCCCGAAGGAATTTCTGGACGTGTGCCTTACAAAGGATTTTTAGTGGAAGTAGTTTACCAAATTATCGGTGGATTAAGAGCAGGAATGGGCTATTGCGGAGCTGCAACCATTGAAAAATTAAAAGGTGCTGAATTTGTGAGAATAACCAACGCAGGAATGCGCGAATCACATCCACATGATGTTACAATTACACGTGAAGCGCCAAATTATAGTATAAAATAACAAAAAATTACCATTGTATTCCGCGAATTAATGTATTTTTGGATGCAATTTTTAATAAACATATTGAAAGAATGAAGAAAAATTTGTTAGTTGTCATCGGTCTTATTGGATCTTTGAATTTATTTGCTCAAAATGAACCTACTGTCATGGAAATTGATGGTAAACCAGTTACCAAATCAGAATTCCTTCAGATTTATTTGAAAAACAACAACGACCCAAAATTTGATAAAGTTTCGATGGATGAATACATGGAACTTTTCAAAAAATTCAAATTGAAAGTCGCTGAAGCTGAATCACTTGGTTACGATACAATTCCTAAATTAAAAAGAGAATTAGAAGGTTATAGAAAAACATTGGCAACACCTTATTTGGTTGACAATGAAACAAACAATAAATTAGTTGAAGAAGCCTATAGCCGTTCTAAAACTGAAATCAGAGCTTCACATATCTTAATCAAAGTGGATGAAAATGCTTCTCCAGCTGACACTTTAAGAGCTTACAACAAAATCATGGCGTTGAGAAAACGCATCGAAAATGGTGAAGATTTTGCAACAATTGCTAAATCAAAAGGTGGTTCTGATGATCCTTCAGCACAACAAAATGGTGGAGATTTAGGCTATTTTACTGCTTTCCAAATGGTTTTTCCTTTCGAAGAAGCGGCTTACAATACGCCAGTTGGAAAAATTTCAAATCCTGTTAGAACACGTTTTGGTTATCACTTGATTAAAGTGGTTGACACACGTCCTGCAAGAGGAACAATCAAAGTGGCGCACATCATGGTGGCTGTTTCTAAAACAGATTCAGTGGAAACCATCGATGCAGCTCGCAAAAAAATGGATGAAATTTATTCAAAAGCAATCGCTGGTGAAAGTTTTGATGATTTAGCAAGCAATTTCTCTGATGATCCAGGTTCAAATGGTAAAGGTGGCGTTTTGCCAGTTTTCGGTTCAGGATCTACAACTCGTATGGTTCCAGAATTTGAAGATGCAGCATTCAACTTGAAAAATATTGGAGATATCAGTAAACCGATTCAAACGAACTATGGCTTCCATATTATCAAAAAATTGGAATGGAATGATTTGGGGACTTTTGAATCCATGAAAAAAGAATTGCAAAATAAAGTCAATAAAGACGAGCGTTCTAAACAAACTCAAAACTCTTTCGTTGCCAAATTGAAAAAAGAGTACAACTACAAAAATGTGAGTAAAAAGAACTTGAATTGGTTCGTTGATAACATCGATTCTACTTACACAATGGGTAAATGGACAGCATCGAAATTGACAACTGACAAACCGCTATTTTTGATTGATGGCAAAACTTTCACTCAAAAACAATTTGGAACTTATTTAGAGAAAAATTCCAGAGCGGCTAAGAAAATGTCAAGCAAAGATTTGGTTGCTTTTCAATACAAAAATTGGGAAAAAGCAATGATCATCGAATTGGAAGAAGGTAAATTGGAAGCGAAATATCCTGAATTCAAAGCATTGATGAAAGAATACCACGATGGAATTTTGTTGTACGAAGTGATGACAGACGAAGTTTGGAATAAAGCGACACGTGATACTGTTGGTTTGAAAGAATTTTATGCTGCAAACAAAGAGAATTACCGTTGGGACAACAGAATGGACGCGATGGTTTACGAATGTTTGAACAAAGACATCGCAGATCAAGTTTTCAAAATGATTCAAAACGATACCATCAATTCTAAACATGTATTGGATAAAATCAACAAAACCTCTGAATTGAATTTGCGTGTGAGAACAAACAAATTTGAAATTTCTCAAACACCTTATTTAAAAGGGAGAGATTTGAAAAAAGGCGTGAACAATCCGTATGAATTTGAAGGAAAAGTATATGTGATCAAAGTAAACGAATTAATTCCTGCTGGTGTCAAAGAATTGAACGAAGCAAAAGGTGCCATCACTTCTGATTTCCAAAATAAATTAGAAAAAGATTGGCTGGAATCGTTGGCGAGAAAACATCCTATTAAAATCAACGAAGCGGTTTTATACAACTTAGGAACGAAATAATTCAAATCCGCTTTCATTGAAAGCGGATTTTCTTTTTCATTTTAGGTTCGTTAAAAAATGTTTAGATTTCTGAAATCGAAGCTTTTTAAAACCAAAGCACTTATATTTACTGCAGAAAACACTATTTGATAGTTTATTCCGTTTATTTTTCGTTAAAAAACATACATGAAAATATTAATCATTCCTTTCATTTTATTCGCTTTTGGTCTTTTCGGTCAAGAAAGAATGACCATCGACAAAATTGCCGCGCAAATTGGTGAAAACATCATCTTACAATCTGATATTGAAGCACAAAAGTTGCAAGCGCTTTCTTCTGGAGTCGAATTGACTCCAAATGCAGATTGCCAAATTTTAGAAGATTTGATGTTTCAAAATTTGTTGCTCAATCAAGCCGAATTAGACAGTATCGAAATCACCGATGCGCAAGTGGACGCAGAAATGGAAAACCGTGTGCGTGTGATCGAACAACAAATCGGTAGCCGTCAGAAAATGGAGGAATATTACGGAAAAACAATCACCCAAATCAAAATTGAATTCCGTCCTTTGATTAAAAAACGCATGTTGGCGGAAGAAATGCAACGCCAAATCACTTCAAAAGTAACCATCACCCCAAAAGAAGTGGAAGCTTTTTTCAAAACAATTCCAGTCGATAGTATACCCTTGATTAACTCTCAATTGAGTTTTCAGCAAATCGTGATTTTTCCTTCTATTACCAAAGACGATAAAGCCATTGCCAAGAAGACCTTGCAAGACATTTTGGACGGAATCAAAAAGGGAAAGAAATTTGAAGATGAAGCCAAAAAATATTCGCAAGATCCAGGAAGTGCGCCAAAAGGTGGTGTAATGAATGCTACTCGTGGAATGATGGTTGCACCTTTTGAAGCAGCTGTTTTCAGTTTGAAAGTGGGTGAAGTAAGCGAAGTTTTTGAAACAGAATTTGGTTACCACATTGTGAAATTAATCCAAAGAACGGGAGACGATTACATCTGTTCGCACATCTTAATTATTCCAGAATTCAGCAGAGAAAGTTTGAATGACGCAGGATTGAAAATCGAAGAATGTTATACTAAGTTGAAATCAAACGAAATCACTTGGGAGGACGCGGTTTTGAAATATTCAAACGACGAAAACACCAAACAAAACAAAGGAATTATCACCAATCCAATTACGGGTCAACAAACTTGGAGCATGGAAGATTTGAACCAAGTGGATCAACAAATTTACTTGTTGACAGACGCTTTGAACAAAGGCGATATTTCAACAGCATCTTTGTATTACGATTTCAATGAGCGCAAACAAGGCGTTAGAATCGTTCGTTTGATGGAAAGAACAAATCCGCACAGAGCGAATATGTTGGAAGATTACGCTTTGATTCAAAGTGCAGCAGAAAACAAAAAGAGAGAAGATGTGTTGAAAGCTTGGACAGATTCTAAAATTCACAATGCGTATATCAGAATCGACAAAGGTTATTCAAATTGCGCATTCGACCACAAATGGAGTACCAATTTATAATTCAATAAACTCAAATGTCAGACGTAGCTAAAGTTAATCAAATGGTTGAGCACTACAAAGCGCTCAAAAATGAAATTCATCAAGTAATCGTAGGTCAAGACGAAGTAGTTGATCAAGTATTAATTTCCATTTTTTCACGCGGTCACGCTTTGTTGATCGGTGTGCCAGGATTGGCAAAAACCTTGTTGGTAAACACCATCGCCCAAACGTTGGGACTTTCATTCAATAGAATTCAATTTACGCCAGATTTGATGCCGTCAGACATTATCGGATCAGAGATTTTGGATGAACATAAAAATTTCAAATTCATCAAAGGACCGTTGTTTAGCAACATCGTGCTGGCAGATGAGATCAACCGTACGCCGCCAAAAACGCAATCTGCTTTGTTGGAAGCGATGCAAGAACGTTCGGTAACCGCAGCTGGAAATACTTACAAATTGCCAGCGCCATTTTTCGTATTGGCAACGCAAAACCCGATAGAGCAGGAGGGAACGTATCCTTTGCCAGAAGCGCAATTGGACCGTTTCATGTTCAACATTTGGGT
>JBFYPS010000007.1:0-7313 GCA_041303135.1 Crocinitomicaceae bacterium
ACATGTATTGTTTTCATAGTGGAAAAATAAGTGATTTTTTTGACATTTCGATAAACATTTAGAATTAAAACAGTTGAATTTCCAACAACAAAAAAAAGCCCAAAACAATCAAGTTTCAGGCTCCATTCATCTTATTCCATTTCACTACATTCCTTGCTCGTCGGCGCTTGGGCCATACACACCTGGAATTGGGATGTTAAGCATACGCAAGTAAACGCCAAGTTGCGCGCGGTGGTGCACCATTTGGCTAAAACTGTGGCGAATGGTGTCGAGTTTCGGCATTTGCATGTAAACAATTTCGCCGTTTCTCAAAGTCCAATTATCTTCCAAAATGTCGTCTGAAGCGTTTGCCAACAATTGTCTTGCTTCTTCCACGTTTGTGTTGAAGTAATTGACCAGTTCTTCGCCCGAATTACATTCTTTCGGGTTGTAAGGCGAAGTGGCAAAATCCAATTCGTTGGTGTTGATTGCCATCGTAATCCAAGTTGGAAGATCAGCAATGTGAATCGCTAAATCTTTCAATTTCATACTTTTTTCATGAGGTCTGAAATCCATGTCTTCTGGTTTCACCAAGGCCAACATTTTGCGTGTGCCAATGGTTTCGTGTTCTAGTTCTTTCAAGAACGATTGCATAAATGTGATCATAACGCTTATTTTTTTATCAAAGGTAATGGCTGAAAGTGTCAACAGTATGTCAGTAGGATTTTTAATCTTTCAATTTAGTGATAATTTCATTGGCCAAGTCGCGCACTCTTTTTTTCAAAATCGTTGGATGCACAATTTCAGCCTCATCGCCAAACATGATAAACCAGCGCGCAAAGCCTTCAATCGAAGAACAAAGAAATTCCATTTCGGTGAAATCTGTCAACGTTTTTTCGCTGATAAAACCGTGGTAATATTTCTGTTCACCCAAGTATTTTAAACATTGGTTATTTACCTGAATTTTGATTGCTGACAATTCTTTCGTCTCTTTGGTCAATTCTTTCAGGTATTTTTTCAACGAAGGATGTTTTTTAGAAAAGTTTTCGTTCGTTTTTTCGCTGTTCGAAATGCGATCTATGCGAAAATTTCGGTAGTCGTTGCGCAACAAACAAAAAGCGATTAAATGCCAACGTTCACCCATCAAAAAGATTCCCACCGGCTCAACCGTTCGTTCGGTATGTTCTCTGCTGTGGCTGGCAAAATAATTGATTTTCAGTACTTTTTTGTTGGCGATGCTGTTTAAAATCGTTGGAATGTGATTCTCTGAATTATCTTCAAACGGAAAATCATAATTTCTGACAATTTCGATTTTATCTTCCAAGCGTTCGAGGTGTTCTTTTTCATCAGCTTTCAGCACCGATTTAATTTTATACAACGCGGATTGATAATCGGAAGTGGTTTTTGTATCGGTAAATTTTTCAACCAATTTTTCAGCAGTCAAAAAGGCCAGCGCTTCTTCTTTAGAAAATGAAATAGGCGGCAATCGATAACCTTCCACCAACGAATAACCAACACCAGCTTCACCTGAAAGTGGCACACCCGACATTTCCAAAGCCCGAATATCTCGATAAGCCGTCCGCAAACTAATCGAAAACCGATCCGCAATTTCCTGTCCTTTCACAACTTTTTTGGATTGCAATTGGATTAAAATAGCAGATATTCGTTCAATTCGATTCATTTTTTTTTAGATATTAGGATATTAAGATTTTAGGAGTCGTTGCTACGCAACTTTAAGACTAGATTTTCTTGGTTGCTTTGCAACTTTACGATAATTTCAATTTTGAAAAAAAATCAAAGTCTTAATATCATAATATCCTAGCATCTTAAAGTCTCGCAAAAAAAAAGACCCGCTTCGCTTTAAGATATTAAGATTTT
Source organism: Crocinitomicaceae bacterium (assembly GCA_041303135.1). Lineage (GTDB taxonomy): Bacteria > Bacteroidota > Bacteroidia > Flavobacteriales_D > Crocinitomicaceae > JAQVCM01. The sequence goes on from JBFYPS010000007.1 coordinate 1,858, forward strand.
AGGAGTCGTTGCTACGCAACTTTAAGACTGAATTGTCATAGTTGCGGAGCAATTCTTGCGATAATTTCTACACTATCGAAAATCAAAGTCTTAAAATCCTAATATCCTAAAATCTTAAAATCTTAATATCCTAAAATCTTAAAATCTCCTCTGTTACTCCCAAACCCCCATCGCGCAAAACTTCTCGATTCGATCGTTGATGCGTTTTTCTGGAGTGATTGCTTTCAGTTCTTTCAGGTAATTTTTGATATTTTCTTTGACAATTCCAAACATTTCCTCTTGACTTCTATGTGCACCGTTCAAAGGTTCGATGATTACTTCGTCAACTAATTTGTTGTTTTTCATGTCTGTAGAAGTCAATTTCAATGCTTCAGCAGCAATTTCTTTGTATTCCCAGCTTCTCCAAAGGATGGAAGAGCAAGATTCAGGAGAAATTACGGAATACCAAGTGTTTTCTAACATGACCACTTTGTCTCCAACGCCAATTCCCAATGCACCACCAGAAGCACCTTCACCGATGATGATACAAATTACTGGCACTTTCAAACGCATCATTTCGTAGATATTGCGCGCGATTGCTTCGCCTTGTCCACGCTCTTCAGCTTCCAAACCTGGGAAAGCTCCCGGAGTGTCGATGAAAGTTACGATTGGTTTATCAAATTTCTCTGCCAATTTCATCAAGCGCAAAGCTTTTCTGTATCCTTCAGGATTCGGCATTCCGAAATTTCTGTATTGGCGCATTTTGGTATTGATTCCTTTTTGTTGTCCGATAAACATCACTGTTTCACCATCCAACAAACCAAAACCACCGATCATTGCTTTGTCGTCTTTTACATTTCTATCGCCGTGAAGCTCTTGAAAAGTATTGTTCGAAATCGCGTTGATGTATGCCAAAGAATAAGGACGGTCTGGGTGACGCGACATTTGTACACGTTGCCACGGAGTCAATCCTGCGAAAATTTCTTTGGTTTTTTCTGCTAATTTTTGTTCTAACGCATGGACTTTATCTGCCATATCGACATCTGTTGAATCTCCAATTTCTTTGGTTTGAGCGATTTGCTCTTCCAATGCTTTCAACGGTTCTTCAAAATCTAAATAAGTTGACATATAAATTCTATTTGGGTGGCGAAAGTTACGAAAATACTTCATTTGAAGTGCAAAAAATGAAGATAAATTCATTCAAATTTGGTGATCAAATTGGGAATAATTTAAATGATTGTTATTCATCGCGTTAGATAGAATTACTTTTCCTCCCCCTTAATCCTGGCGCTATCGCTGAGTATTCAAAAGCTATCGCTTTTTCTCCTCCAAAGGGGGAAGTGCTTAAAATCAAATTTTTATAAGGTTATTCGATCTTTTGAAATTAGATCGAAAGAGAATCGTTATACTTATGATTGCTGTATTTAAAGGTTAATTTTGAATTTTGCGATATTTCGGCCTCAGCAATAAAAGCGTTAAGTAAAATTCCAAATGTTTGACGTCCGAACAAAAGTACTGTTTGAGCATAAAATGAACTTTGTGTTTAAGAATGTCTTGGATGCGAGTTTACTTTTGTTCAGTCAAATATTTGAATTTTACAGCTTTAATTGCGTAGCCTTGATTTTTTTTGGTTCTTCTTTTGCATCAAGGCAAAAAAGAACATACATATTTCCGAATAAAAATCACTTTTCTCTGTATCTTTAAACCATGATTTTATTTCCTCCGTGTAAGATAAATTTGGGATTACACATTCTCAACAAAAGGGCAGATGGTTACCACAATTTGGATACTTTGATGTATCAATTGCCGTTTACGGATGTGTTGGAAATTATTCCTTCGGAGACTTTTGTGTTTCAATCGTCTGGTTTGGAGATTCCTGGAGATGAAAATAATAATTTGTGCATCAAAGCTTTTGAGTTGATTCGTTCGCAATATGAGATTCCAAATGTGACGATTTTTTTGCACAAAATCATCCCGATGGGTGGTGGTTTGGGCGGCGGTTCTTCTAACGCTTCTGCCGTTTTGAAAGGATTGAATGCGCTTTTCAATTTGAATTTACCAACGGAAATATTGCAAAATTTAGCCGCACAATTAGGCAGTGATTGTCCTTTGTTTATCAAAGAAAATCCACAAATCGCGCAGGGTAGAGGGGAGATTTTATCTGATTTCGAACTGGATTTATCGCTCTATTATTTAAAGTTGGTCAACGTTGGCATTCACGTCAGTACAAAAGAAGCATTCTCCAAAGTGCAGTTTTACGACCATTTTCAATCAGTCGTTGACATCGTTTCACACCCAGTCGAACGTTGGAAAAATTTACTTAAAAATGATTTTGAAAATTCTGTCTTTCAGTATCATCCAAGTTTGATTGAAGTGAAACAAAAACTATACGACGAAGGAGCAATCTACGCTTCTATGTCGGGCAGTGGTTCCACAATGTATGCGATTTATGAGATTGAGCCTAGTTTGACTTTTCACCAAGATTCTGCGGTTTTTGAGAAGATATTGAAACTGTAGGTTTGGATTGTTAGATTGTTAGATTGTTGGATTTTTAGAATGTGCAACTAACAATTGTTTTAAAGACTAAATATCTGTCCAAAAATCCAATAATCCCTACCAAAATAATCCGTGCATCCGTGGCTATTTTTGGATCGTTAGACAGGTAGATTGTGCAGCTAATATTGTTTTAAAGATTTATCGCTTGTCCAATAATCTAAAAATCCAATCATCCAATAATCTACCTTTGTATCACCAATTTCCTATATTCAATTCTTTCAGAATCGTTCATTAAAATTTTCACAAAATAAACGCCATTTCCTGTTTCTAAATCGAAATTTACTTTGCCTTGATTGACATTTAATTCTTGACTTTCATAAACAATTCGGCCGTTTGCATCCAAGATAATCAAATCAATGGTTGAAATGTTTTCATCCTGAAAAAGCAAAGTAAATGCATCTTTTCCTGGATTTGGATATAAGATAATTTCATTCGCTGATGTCAATTCTTCTATTCCTGACAGGCTATTCGGATTGTGTTCAAAATGCATCAATCCGCCTAAATCACCACCTACAAAAAGGTTTAATTTTCCATCTTGGTCAATGTCGTTGACGTAAAAAGAACTGTAACTTTCGACGTGAATTCCTCTAAATTCAGCTGACACCAAATTGAAAGTTTCTCCAGAATTCAAATGATTGTCGATTCCATTGTAATAATGACATTTTCCGTCTATTCCGCCCAAAAAGAGATGCGTCGTGTCGTTGTATCTAAAAAAGTGCGGAGCGGCATAGCCTTCAGGAGTTGTCGGTGAAATATCAATTCCTCCTAAAGTATCATTGATTAAACTAAACGAAGGATTGGTCGCATTTCCGATGTTTTTATAATACAGCATTTCACCTGTCTTTTTGCCTAAAATCAAATCCAACAAGCCATCGTTATCTAGATCAAACAATTGTGGAAAGCAGTAAGAACTTGTCGTAATCACACTACCTAAATTATCGGTGTAATTTTGAACCGGCGTCGCAAATTGAGCGACAGCGCCTGAAGAAGCAATATTTTGGTAATAAACCAAGGTTCCGTTTTCAAGTCCGAAAAACAAATCTTTGTCTCCATCTTGGTCGATATCACCAAAAGTAGGTACAGTTCTTAATCCATAAGATTGCGCTGTAAGATTTAAATAATTGTTTTCTACAAAATTGAAGAATGGGGCAGAAGGCGTTCCTGTATTCCGGTAATGACTCAAAGCACTTTCTTTCAACAAAGGATCTTTGTATCGGTAAAAATTGGCTACCAACAAATCTTCTTTTCCGTCGCCATTTTGGTCAAAAAATACTGGAATTGAACCAACGCCATTTTCAATCATATCTTCCTGTAAGAAACTTTTGGATTTAAAAATAAAGTTTGGCAATTCGTTTGTTCCCAAATTCTTGTAAAATAAAATTCCCTTTTCATTTTGAGAAACACCTTTGGCATTGGCGCCAACAATCAAGTCTTTGATTTGGTCATGATCCACATCGACATAAAAACTTGCTGGAAATAAAGTTAGCGAAGCTGGAGTCGTATTACTCGGAAAATTTTCATCTTGAGAAATCATCGCTGAATTGGTGTTAGGCGCTGTTCCACCGTTTACAACCAAAATCAAATTATCGTGGGAAACATCTCCCAAAACTAAATCGTAAACGCCTGAATTATCAACATCTATTGCTAAAATTGTTGAACCAGCGTGTCTTTTTATTTTGTTAGGACTGAGATTTTCAAAAAGATTTTCGTTTCCATTCGTTTTTTGTGGGTCTGGTACATTTGGTGAACTACAGGGAGCAGTTGGGTCATTCAATATCAATGAATTGTTGTTTGGGTCTTCTGAAAATTTCCCCCAACATTCATTTTTCAACACAAAAACCAATGAATCGTTGTGTCCATACAATTCCATGCTTTGATTTTGGTGATATTCGATTCTTTGACCTGAAATACTGAACGTTAAAATGTCGATATCAGAATCAAAATCTACATCTACATAAGCAGGAATGTCGCTTGAACTGACGTATAAATTTGAAAAACTCCCGATGTAATCAGAATACAAAAGGTTGGAGGTCAATGCCCATTGTAAACCGTCTGTTGCATTTCCAATGTTGCGATACACTTTAACGCCGCCGATTCCATAGGTGAATAAATCGTTTTTTCCGTCACCGTCATAATCTAGTAAAGCCGCTCTATTTTTGGTATCAGATGGAAAATAAGCGTAAGCATTTTGGACAAATTTGTATTTTGGAGTTCCATTTACTGAAACCGTTTCAAAAAGTCTGATATTGTCTTTACTGCGGTCAAAAATGAATAAATCCATGTCGCCATCAAAATCAAAGTCAATATCAGAAAATTGAACATAATTCAATCCACCAGCCCAAGGAAAAAGCAAAGTATCGTTGCCAATCTTGACTGGAATAGAATCGTTATAATCAAATTTAAACTGACTAAAAGTTTGAAATTGAATTAGTAATAAAAATCCCGTGATGAAAATGCGCATATTTACGATTGTTTATTATGTTGGAAAGACGTAAAATTTGATTTTGTGGTTTGCCTGACCGAAATTAAGGATTTTAAAATTAAAACTACTATTTTTGCGCCTAAAATCAGGTAAAAATTATGGTGAAGATCTTGTTCAGTTTGATGTTTTGTTTTTTGATTAGTTTTTCGTGGTCACAAAATGAAACGAGCGTACTTTTTATTGGCAATAGTTTCACTTTCATGAATAATATGCCTTTTATGTTCAGAGATATCGCTGAATCTCAAGGCAAAAAAGTTTTTGTAGATACTGTGGTTGAAGGTGGAAAAGATTTTGATTATCATGCACAAAGCGATGAAACATACCGAGCGATTAAATCTAGAAAATGGGATTATGTAATTATTCAAGGACATAGCAATGAATTAGCGCAACCTGAATCGATTGTAAATAAAAAAAGTTTGCCATTCGCCAAGCAAATTGT
>JBFYPS010000008.1:0-16730 GCA_041303135.1 Crocinitomicaceae bacterium
AATATGCAATCGAAGCCACGGATGGACTTTTGTGCTTGTAAATCAAAAAATGTCCCACACTGTATCTTTTCCAAGCAGATTCCAATTGCATATTTCTTGCGTTTTTTGCTTTTCCTGTCACATCAATTCCCCTTGCGATGAGTGCATTTTTGAGTTCAATCGCAAATTGCAGTTCAGGATCTGGAATACTTCCTTTGACAGTAATATTTGAATTTGCTTCCAAATAGCCAGTTCCAAAACGATCTAAAGAATAAGGAGCTCCGTAGATGTAGGAATTATCTCCCGTTGAACTGCTTCCTTCGATGTAATTATTGAAATTGAAATTTTCAACAATCGGAAAAGTCTTCAACAATTCAGGTTTTGTTCCAATTCCATTGATTTTGAAATAGTAGCGCAACATGTTATCAAAAATCGGCAATCCCGAAGGTCCTGCGCCATAATAATTTCCCATGTCGTTCCAAGTCCAACCATCGGGCGCACCTCTGTAGCCAAATTCGGAGCCATCGCCAATGACATTTCCTTCAATTTTTCTCAAACCCAATTTATACAAGGAATCTGCCCATTTGGTGAGAAAACTGGACTCAGACCCGCTTTCATTGTAATATTTACTGCCCAAAGTCACATCGCCTCCGCCACGAATCCACAAATCGCCGGTAACAATTCCTTTGGCAGAAATTTCGCTTGTGGTGTATAATTTTGTTTCCGTATGGTAATTTTCACCTAAGATTTCAAATGCAGTTGCAGTCGAAAAAAGTTTGGTTGTTGAAGCAGGAGATAAGGAAGTTTTTGATTGGTTTTGAACGATTTTCTCACCCGTTTTTAAATCAATGACACAAATTCCAATACTTGCATTGGCCAACAAAGGATCACTAACAATTTGATTTTTGATATTTTCTAATTCACTCTGTGAAAAAACAAACGAATTTTGAATCTGTAGAACAAAAAACAAACAAATCAATAAACTTACTAACTTCATGGCGTAAAATTTTGATAAAAATGGACATTAATCTAATATGCAATAATTGAATTAACGAAACTTTATCAACATCATACAACCGATAACGAAATATTAATTTAGGAAATAGTTTTATTGAGCAAGCCCAAAACAAAACCAAAACATTACTTTTGGAAGTTCAAAGAACGATACAAGCAGACAAGATGATTAAAGTATTGAGGATAATAAATCGCTTCAACATTGGAGGACCCACATACAATGCTACTTTTTTAACTCGTTTTTTAGATGATGAATTTGAAACCTTATTGATCGGCGGATTGCCTGAAGAGGGAGAAGCAGATTCAATGCACATTCCGCATGAATATGGCTTAGAGCCACAAATTTTGGAGGAAATGAAGCGAACGCCTAATTTCAAATCAGATAGAGAAGCTTACAAAAAAATCAAAGAAATAATCCAAGAATTCAAACCAGACATTGTCCACACGCACGCCTCAAAAGCAGGTGCTTTGGGACGAAGAGCGGCATTTTCTTGCAAAGTTCCAGTGGTTGTACACACTTTCCACGGACACGTTTTTCATTCATATTTTACCCCCTTAAAAACAAATATTTTCAAGGCGATTGAAAGAAGATTGGCGAGAAAATCAACTGGAATTATTGCCATCAGTGATTTACAGAAAAAAGAATTGAGTCAAGTACACAAAATTTGTCCTGCGAATAAAATCAAGGTAATTCCATTGGGTTTTGATTTGGAAAAATTCAGGGTAAATCTTGCAGAAAATCGCATTTCAGTTCGCGAAAAATACGGCATAAAGGACGAAGAAGTTGCAGTTGCCATTGTAGGCAGATTGGCACCCATCAAAAATCACGAATTTTTTCTTAAATTAGTAGAATCAATACTGTCGAAAGGCATTGAAAAAGTAAAATTTTTCATTGTTGGAGATGGTGAATTGAAAAATGAAATTGAACAAAGGTGCAAAGAAATTAATGCAAAATATGGTGAAAAAGTATTCATGACTTCTTGGATCAAAGACATTGCCACATTCAATGCAGGAATGGATATTATGTGTTTGACATCAGATAATGAGGGAACACCAGTAAGTTTAATTGAAGGTCAGGCGAGTAATTTACCCATCATTTCAACGGATGTTGGTGGCGTTAAAGATATTGTTGATGAAGGAGTTACAGGTTTTGTCATTCCAAAAGGAGACCTAATTCAATTCACTGAAAAAATGGCATTATTGATAGAAAATGAAGAAATTCGCAAAAAAATGTCACAAAATGGATGGAACTTCGTAAGAGATAAATTCCATTACATGCGTTTGGCTTCGGACATGGGAAAATATTATAGAGAATTACTTGGAAGACAATGAAAAAACTCAATATTATATATTATAAATTCTTTTCAATACTTGCGTTGCTATTTATTTTTACAAGCTGTGGAATCAATAGTAGTTTGATGTTGAAAGTTCCAAAAGAATCAGAGCCAAAGCCAGATTCATTAAAAACGGTTCAAGAAAAATACTATAAATTATACGACAAGGATTCCGTTCCATTGCTGCCCAAAGAAGATTATCGTTTATCTATAGATGATAAATTTACATTCACCTTAAGCACCAACGATGGAAAAAATATTTTAGAAGGTTTAACGGGAATAAGTCAAGTTACCAATACTGGAGCGCAAACCGAATATTTGATTCGGTCAGATGGATTTACGGTGCTACCTGTTGTCGGTGAAGTAAAAATTGAAGGTTTAACTATAAAACAAGCTGAAGATTCATTGAAAAGAATGTTTTCGAAAAACTATTTGGATCCATTCGTGCAGCTCAAAATTACAAACCAAAGAGTTATCATTTTCCCTGGAGAAGGAGGGCAAGCAAAGGTTGTTTATTTGAAAAACAACAATACGACCTTAATGGAAATAATTGCTGATGCAGGAGGAATCGCCTCTAGGGGAAAATCTAAAGAAATTAAATTAATAAGGTATATAGAAGGCAAAAGGGTTATATATCCAATAGATTTGTCAACAGTAAATGGATTAATGTACGCTGATTTATACGTCCAAGCTAATGACTACATCTATATCGAACCAAATCCGAATATAGCATCAGAAATATTAAAACAAACGGCACCGATAATTGGGATTATATCAAGTCTAGCTGTCGTTATTACGATTATTAACAGATTTTAAATTAGAAAAGTGGGTTCAAGTTCTAAAAAAGTAATAATCAATAAGGAATATAATCCGTATATTTTAAATTCGGTTGTAAAACGCTATTGGTATTGGCCTTTGTTTTTTGTTTTTATTTTCACTTGTTTTTCCTATCTCTTTTTGAGATATACAAAAGCAATATATGAATCAAGTTCTTTGATTCAAATCGAAAGTACTGACCAAGCTAAACAAATCATTGATGTTGAAAATATCAATTCAAAAAACAACGTTTCATCAGAAATAGAATTATTAAAATCTCAATTACTTTTCGAAAAGGCCATTGACAAGTTAAACATGAATGTCAGTCTATTTTCAAAAGGAAAAATCTTAACGGAGGAACTGTATTTATTAAGTACATTTAGTGTTCAACCATACGCATTAAATGATTCAACACTATGTAATACACCTATTTATGTACGATTTGAAAATGGAAAAATCAATTTAAATTATACTTTTAATGGTGAAAAATACTCCTCTTCTGGAAAGTTGAATTCGAATATTAAAAACAAGCATTTTGATGTAATCATAAAATCTTCAAATATCAAAGATTTTCAAATCGCAAGTGATGCAAATAAATTATATTTTACTTTTAATGAAAAAGGAACTTTAGTTGACAGATTATTGCCTGGTTTGATTATAAACCCGATAAATTTGGAGGCAAAGACAATACAAATAAGTTATCAATCATATAATCCTGTTTTATGCAATGATATTGTGAGAGTTGTGACTGAAGCTTTTTTTGAATATGACGAAAATTTAAAGAAACAAAGTTCTGATAATATTTTATTTTTTATTGAGTCACAACTTGACTCTTTATCAATTGAGTTAAAATTGTCTAAAGATAGTTTAACCGATTTTCAAAGAAATTCAAATCTACCTGACCCAGAATTAGCTGGATCTAAATTAAATGGGGATTTGGAAAAATTCAATACTGAATTATCAAATATCGCAGAAGAACTTTCCACTTTGAGGCTGGTTTCTAGTAAACTTAAAGCTGAGCCAAACAGAGTAGAAATCTACAAAATCCTGCCAGAAATGTTGGGTAAAAGTTATGAAAATGCACTCTCTAAACAGATTGAAGATTTACATCAAATTCTGGAAAGAAAGGAAGACTTACTTTTCAGACTAAAACCTGACAACCCAGAAATCAAAAATCTCAATGAAAGGATTGACAATAAAATTTATTCAATAAAACGCAGTATGTCAGTCATTCAAGATCGATTGATTGAAACTTCCAAAATTCTTCAGCAAAAAATTGATGTACTAAACGGCGAATACTTTTTACTCCCTGAGAAAAAAATGGAATTTAACCGTTTGAAATCATTGCAAGAACTGAACGAAAAATATTATTCCCTTCTAACTGAGAAGAAGGCTCAGTATGCGATTTCGAATGCTGGATATGCGCCAACTAGTCGCATTTTAAGTAAACCTTTTGTACCTGATACACCTGTTAGTCCAAACAGAAAAATCATTTATATTTCATTTTTCTTATTTGGACTTTTGATTGGAATTGCTTTGATTATTTATAAGTATTTAACTTATAATGAAATTAATAGCATGGATGATTTAAAGAAACTTTTACCTGAAAATATCAGTTTCTTGGGTGGAGTTCCTACAGTTAAGAAAAATATGGAATTTTCTCAAATTGTGGTCAATGAATCCTCAAAATCAAGAATTGCAGAAGCCATGAGAAGTATTCGTTCAAATTTGAGTTTCGTAAACGAAAATGCAAAGGTAATCGCAATTTCATCTTCTGTTTCTGGAGAAGGTAAAACTTTTGTAGCAATAAATTTAGCAGGAATCATTGCACTTTCTGGAAAGAAAACCATCATTGTTGATTTAGATTTACGTAAGCCAAAAGTGCATTTGGCATTCAACGTCAAAAACGAGAATGGAATGAGTAATTTAATAATTCATCATTCAACCCTAGAGGAATGTATCCAACATTCAGAAGTTAAAAATTTAGATTTTATTACAGCTGGTGAAGTACCACCAAACCCATCTGAGTTAATATTAAGTGATTCATTTAAAAATATTTTGGAAGTTTTAAAAGCCAAATATGATTGCATCATTATCGATAATCCTCCTGTAGGATTAGTATCTGATGGTATTCAAGTTTTAGCAAATGCTGATATTCCTATTTATATTTTTAAAGCCAATTATTCAAAACGAATCTTCGCAGAGCGTGTTATAGAATTATTTGAAGTACAACAATTGAAATCTTTAAATGTTATTCTTAATGGAGTTGACTCAGGTAACCGCAGATATGGTTATGGTTATGGCTATGGCTACGGTTACGGCTATGGTTATGGCTATGGACAAGGATATTACGAAGATGATGACAAGGGTAAAAAAAGAAGGAGAAAATCAAAAAAATCTCAAGATTAATTTTCCAAATCATTAATTTAATTTAGCTTTTATAATTTCAATCTATAACTCTAACTTTTTTCTACCTTTGTGTTAAATATTATAAGTTTCGATTTTGATTGAAAAAATAATTTTGCTTGTCGCGTTTTTTGTTGTTGGTGTTATAGTTTCCTATATTATCAATATACTTTTACTGCGTTTTTCTGAAACACTTGGAATTAGAAATAAAAATGATGTTGTTGTAAGGTGGAGTAATCAATCCAAGCCTTCTCTAGGAGGAATCAGTTTTTTTGTAGTCTTTTTGTTTTCTGCCATCGGATACAGTATTGTTTTTAGTGAAGACCAAAGTATCTTTCAAAACAAACAATTCATTGGACTTTTTGCTGCTGGATCTATTGCATTTTTAATGGGATTGGCAGATGATGCATACAACACTAAACCATTAATAAAATTAGCTGTACAAATTGGTTGCGGATTAATTTTCGTTTTCACTGATTCTCTTATTGATTTGACACATAATTTTTGGATTGACGCCTCACTAACCGTTTTGTGGGTAATTGCTGTCATGAATTCATTGAACATGTTAGACAATATGGATGGAATAACAGGCACAGTTGTCGTTTTCATTTTAGCTGCTTGTTTGACTTCTTCTTATTTGGTATTTGAAGTAAATAGAAATATTTGGTCGATTCTTTTGGTTTCTCAAATTGGTGCTATGATTGGTTTCTTAAAGCTAAACATCAATCCAAGTAAACTATTTATGGGTGATGCCGGAAGTCAATTTATCGCGCTTTTCGTTTCCTTTTTTGCGATTCATAATCTTTGGGATGCTGGTCAATCAATCGAAAGTCCTTCTTGGACTGGATTGTTAATTTGCTTGGTTGCCTTTACTCCTTCTGCGGTTGATACATTAACTGTGGTAATCAATAGATTAAGAAAAGGGAAATCTCCCATGGTCGGTGGAAAAGATCACACAACACATCACCTTGTTTATGCTGGTTTGAATGACATTAAAGTTTGGTATGTTTTTGTCGCTATTTCATTGATTTCACTGATTCTTAGTTCAATTATGGTTTACCTGGTAATTTTAAAAATTTACTGGGTACTCGGATTTTTTGCACTATACTTTGTCATCGTTTTTGCGATTCTTTTCAGGTTAACGCACAAATATGCCCATAAAGTAAAATAATCTACTTTTCACTTTAATTCTTCAACATGAAATTCAAATTACTACTTTTCATAACGCTAGTTGTGTTGAGTTGTTCCAATGAAAAGGAAAAATCAACCATAGAACAAAAAAATCAAAATCCTGAAACTGGTTTCGCAACAATTCCAAATTTGCCAGAATCGATGACTTTTGCTGGCGAAAATATTTTGTTGCAAGACGAAGATATCATTGAAAGATTAGACCGCGAAGTTTTGACAAACGCATACTACCAAAGTGCTACAACTCAAATGCTAAAACGAGCGAATCGTTGGTTTCCGATGATTGAACGTATTTTGAAAGAAGAAAAGATTCCCGACGATTTCAAATACCTGGCTGTCATCGAAAGTGGTTTGGTACAAGCAACAAGTCCAGTTGGTGCACAGGGATTTTGGCAGTTTATGCCTTACACAGCCAAACAATATGATTTGGAAATTAACGATGAAATCGACGAGCGATTACACGTAGAAAAAAGTACGCGTGCTGCATGTGCTTATCTTCGAGACGCGCAAGACACTTTGAAAGATTGGCTGCTCGCATCCGCGTCATATAACCGCGGAATTGGCGGCGTTCGACAAGATATGCGCTGGCAAGGTACCGATCACTATTTCGATACAGACCAAAATAGCGAAACTTCAAGGTACGTTTTTCGAATTTTAGCAGTCAAATTAATCTTTGAAAATCCGAAAGCTTATGGCTTCAATACGGATAAAATAAAATTATATGAACCTTTTAAAACAAAGCGTGTTGTTGTTAAACAAAGTATTCCGAACTTAGCAAAATGGGCGTTGGAAAAAGGTATCAATTTTAAGATTTTGACAAAATTAAATCCTTGGCTAAAAGGAAATAAATTAACAATCAAAAACAAAACTTATCAGTTACTTTTGCCTTCGGAAAGTGAAAACTTAAAACCGTACAAGCAATATCTCAAATGAAAGAAGAAGTAGAAGACGAACAACAATACATCGAAGTTTACGGCGCTAGAGAACACAATCTCAAAAACATAGATTTAAAAATTCCGCGCAACAAATTGGTCGTTTTCACTGGTCTTTCAGGTTCTGGAAAATCTTCGCTGGCTTTTGATACCATTTTTGCAGAAGGTCAAAGACGTTACATCGAGACTTTTTCTGCTTACGCACGACAATTTTTGGGCGGATTGGAACGTCCTGATGTTGATAAAATTGATGGTTTAAGCCCAGTGATTTCCATAGAACAAAAAACCGTTTCGCGTTCACCGCGTTCAACTGTGGGAACAATTACAGAAATTTATGATTTCCTTAGACTTTTCTTCGCGAGAGTTGGAACTGCTTATTCTTATGAAACTGGTGAAGCAATGGTCAAATATTCTGACGACCAAATTGTAGACCTCATCATCGAAAATTACCAAGGCAAAAAAGTGGTCATTCTTGCACCCAAAATCAAAGGTCGAAAAGGACATTACCGCGAACTTTTTGAACAAATTCGAAAAATGGGATTTTCAAAAGTGCGCATCGATGGTGAAATCAAAGATATCGAAAGCGGAATGCGCGTGGATCGTTACAAAGTGCACGACATCGAAATTGTAATCGACAGATTAATCATTGATGGTTCTGACAGAAAACGCATTTACGATTCTGTGATCACAGCCATGAAGCAAGGCTCAAAAGCGATGATGGTCATGGATTTTGAAACAAATCTTGCGCGTCATTTTAGCCGTGCCTTAATGTGTCCAACTTCAGGAATCAGTTATCCAGAACCAGAACCAAGTTTATTTTCTTTCAACTCACCTTATGGCGCTTGCCAAACTTGCAACGGATTGGGAGAAATTTCAGAAGTCGATTTAGAAAAGATAATTCCAAATTTCAAATTGTCCATCAAAAAAGGTGGATTGGCTCCTTTAGGAGAATATAAAAAAACTTGGATTTTCGAAAAAATTGATGCTTTCTTGATTCAAGAAGGATATTCAATCAATACACCCTTGGAAGAAATTCCAGAAGATTTGTTACACATTTTATTGAATGGAAATGAAGGAATGGAACGTTCTCCCAAAAATAAATCAATTGTTTTTGAGGGAATTGTAAACTTTTTGACACGCCATTCAGACGAAAGTTCCGCTGCCATTCAACGCTGGGCACAAAGTTTTATGAATCGTGTGATTTGTCCAACTTGCCACGGAACAAGAATTAAAAAAGAAGCGCATTTTTTCAAAATCAATGGCAAAAATATTGGCGAATTAGCGCAATCAGATATTGGTGAATTGAAAATCTGGTTTGATACTTTAGAAGAAAATCTATCTACTTCAGAATTACAAATTGGAAGGGAAATCATCAAAGAAATCAAAGATCGCTTGAATTTCATCATGGAAGTTGGTTTAGATTATTTGTCCTTGCATCGCTCTGCGAAAACACTTTCTGGAGGAGAAGCGCAACGCATTCGATTAGCAACTCAAATTGGTTCAGAGTTGATGAACGTCTTGTATGTATTAGATGAACCAAGCATTGGATTGCATCAAAGAGACAATACGCGATTGATAAATTCGCTCAAAAAATTGCGTGACACCGGAAATTCTGTCATTGTTGTAGAGCACGACAAAGAAATGATTGAAGCCGCTGATTTTGTGGTTGATATTGGTCCTGGAGCAGGAATTCACGGCGGTCAAATTATAAATGCAGCACCGTTTGGCGATTTACATTCAAAAGATTCTTTCACGACCAAATATTTGCGTGGTGAAATGAAAATTGAAATTCCGAAGAAAAGACGCAAAGGCAACGGGAATAAAATCAGTTTGTTAGGCGCAACTGGTCACAATTTGCAAAATGTTGATTTACACATTCCATTGGGAACTTTTACCTGTATCACTGGTGTTTCAGGAAGTGGAAAATCAACATTGATCAATCATACTTTATATCCAATTTTGAATGCGCATATTTACAATGGAGTCAAAAAACCGATGCCGTACAAAAAGTTTAACGGCTTGGAATTTTTAGATAAAGTAATCGAAATTGACCAAAGTCCAATTGGAAGAACGCCACGTTCAAATCCAGCGACTTACACCAATGTTTTTACTGAAATCAGAAGTTTGTATGCGAGCATGCCTGAAGCGCAAATTCGGGGTTATAAACCAGGAAGATTTTCGTTTAATGTTGCCGGAGGAAGATGCGAAACTTGCGGCGGTGGAGGCGTGAAAGTGATTGAAATGAACTTTCTACCAGATGTTTACGTCGATTGTGATGGTTGTCAAGGAAAACGCTATAATCGTGAAACATTGGAAGTTCGTTACAAAGGAAAATCCATCAGCGATGTACTTGAAATGACTATCGAAGATGCAGCTGTTTTCTTTGAAAAAATCCCTAAAATTTTCCGTGTGTTAGACACCATGGTTTCTGTTGGATTGGGTTACGTCAAATTAGGACAAGCTTCCACTACCCTTTCTGGTGGCGAAGCGCAACGAATCAAATTGTCAACGGAACTTGCCAAAAAAGGAACAGGAAGTACGATTTATATTTTAGACGAACCATCCACAGGATTGCATTTTGAAGACATTCGTTTGCTATTGATTGTGTTGCAACGATTGGTGGATGAAGGAAATACCGTTTTGGTCATTGAACACAATTTAGACATTGTGAAGGTGGCTGATTATGTCGTTGACATTGGTCCAGAAGGTGGAAAAGGCGGTGGAGAAATCTTATTTGCAGGAACACCAGAAGAGATGGTTAAGAAAGCAATGAAACGTTCTCATACAGCGCAATACTTGGAAATGGAATTGAAACAATAAAATTTCAAAACAATTTTCAACGCTTCATTCTCGATTAAAAATTTTGTATTACCTTTAAATTTCAAAGGATAAAACCAACGGTATTTGTTTTTTCGCGGAATGATTTCCCAAAAACAAAAAAGACACTTCACTATCCGTACTTAAAATTAATTTTCTTAAAAACTATTTTATGCACGCAAAGAAAGATTGGAATGCCATAAAAACAAATGACAGTTGGGCAATTTTCAAAATCATGTCAGAATTCGTTGAAGGATATGATCGCATGGCGCAAATTGGACCTTGTATTTCTATTTTTGGTTCCGCGCGTACCAAGCCTGACAATAAATATTATCAATTGGCAGTAGAAGTAGCACATAAATTGACCAAAGCAGGTTATGGCGTCATTACTGGCGGTGGACCTGGAATCATGGAAGCAGGAAACAAAGGCGCACAAGAAGGCGGTGGCGCTTCAGTTGGACTGAATATCAATTTACCGTTTGAACAAAGTCACAATCAATATATCGATTTAGATAAAGTGCTTGATTTTCGCTATTTCTTTGTACGCAAAGTGATGTTTGTGAAATATGCTCAAGGATTTGTCATTCTTCCTGGCGGAATGGGAACAATCGACGAACTTTTCGAAGCGCTTACTTTGATTCAAACCAAAAAAATTAAAAAAATGCCTGTTGTTTTAGTCGGTCATGACTATTGGGACGGATTGGTAGATTGGATTCGAACAGTGATGTTGGAAAAAGAAAACAATGTTTCTCCTGAAGACATGCATTTATTGAAAGTCGTTGATACAGCAGATGACGCCGTTAAATACATTGAAGAATTCTACAAATCTCACGAGTTGAGACCGAATTTCTAGTTTGAATAAAATCTTTGTGAACCCATTTGACTTTTCAAGTGGGTTTATTTTTTGTCAAATAATTCCAACACTTTTTCAATCGGTCTGCCAATTGCGGCTTTATTTCCGTGAATAACGATTGGCCGTTCAATCAATTTTGGAAATTGAACCATTGCTTCGATCCATTCGGCTTCAGTCAATGTTTTACCTTTGAAATTTTCTATAAAAATCGCTTCTCCTTTACGAATCAATCCTTCAGCAGGAATTTGGAGCAATTTCAAAATTGATTTCAATTCTTTGGCAGAAGGCGGATTTTTCAAATATTCAATTACTTCAACAGCGGCATCTAATTGTTGAACTGCTTCCAAAGATGCGCGACTTTTACTGCATTGATTGTTGTGATAAATGACTGTTTTCATTGAGAGAAATTTAATTTCCGTAGGTCATCAAATACGCTTTCAAAAATTCATTCAAATCGCCATCCATTACTGCTTCAACGTTTCCTGTTTCGTGACCAGTTCTGACGTCTTTCACCAATTTATATGGATGCATGACGTAGTTTCTGATTTGAGAACCCCACTCGATTTTCTTTTTGTTCGCTTCAATTTCATTGCGTTTTTCCATGCGTGCACGGTATTCCAATTCGTATAATTGAGAACGCAATAATTGCATTGCTTTTTCTTTATTTCCAAGCTGAGAGCGAGATTCAGAGTTTTCAATGATGATCCCGGAAGGTGCGTGTTTCAAACGAACAGCCGTTTCAACTTTATTTACGTTTTGTCCACCTGCACCACCCGAACGGAAAGTGTCCCAAGTAATATCTGCAGGATTGATGTGAATATCGATCGTATCATCCACCAAAGGATAAACATAAACTGATGCAAATGAAGTGTGTCTTTTCGCGTTGGAATCAAACGGAGAAATACGCACCAAACGGTGAACGCCATTTTCGCCTTTCAAATAACCAAAAGCAAAATCTCCTTCAAATTCGATTGTCACTGTTTTTAATCCAGCAACATCGCCCGCTTGATAATTCAATTCTTTTAATTTGTAGCCATTCTTTGTTCCCCACATCATATACATGCGCATCAACATCGAAGCCCAATCGCAACTTTCTGTACCACCAGCTCCTGAAGTGATTTGCAAAACAGCGCTCAATTGATCTTCTTCGCCTGAAAGCATGTTTTTGAGTTCCAATTCTTCCACTTTGGCAGCGAGAGATTTGTAAGCTTCATCTACCTCAGATTCCTCAGACATTCCTTCCTTGAAAAAATCAAAAAGAACTTCCATGTCATCCATGTCAGATTTCAATTCATCGTAAGTTGCAATCCAAAATTTCAAGGTGCGAATGGATTTCATTTCCACTTCCGCTTTTTTGGGATCATTCCAAAAATCAGGATCTTGCGTTTTCAATTCTCCTTCTTGGAGTTGAACGCGTTTTTCCTGAATTTTCAAATAATCAGAAATTGCTTGGATGCGCGTACTCAGTTCTTTCAGCTGTTCTTGATTCACCATAAGGACACAAAGATAATGCGATAATTTGAAAAGTTGGAATGGAAAGGTTTGTAAAATCGGTTATGGAAAAACTAGAATGAGTATAAATACTACACAAAAGTCTAAAGTGACTTCCAAATCTCAAATAAAATAATAAATTTGCATGATAAAATTAAAGACTAAGAAAATGAGTATCCCAGCTGAATTAAAATATACGAAAGACCACGAGTGGGTTCGTGTTGATGGAAATATTGCTACTGTAGGTATTACTGCATTTGCTCAAGGCGAATTAGGTGATATCGTTTACGTTGAAATTGAAACAGAAGGCGAAGAATTGGATCAAGAAGAAGTTTTTGGTTCTGTAGAAGCAGTAAAAACTGTATCTGATTTATTCATGCCAGTTTCTGGAAAAATCATCGAATTCAACAGTGCATTGGAATCAAATCCTGAAGCTGTAAATACAGATCCATACGGTGACGGTTGGATGGTTAAAGTTGAATTGAGTAATCCTTCTGAATTGGATAGTTTATTAGATGCTGCTGGATACCAAGCGCACATCGGATAATCAAAAAATATTTATTTATAATCCCTCATGCAAATTTGTTTGAGGGATTTTTTATTTTACGCTATGAAATCAATTTTGCTTTTCTCGCTGCTTGCGTTTACTAATTTGACTTTTGCAATAAATGATGCAATTAGAATCAACGTAACTGACAACTTTCAGGAAATGTATATTTTTGATGTTCAGATTTTTGATGAAACCAATAATTTGGTTGGCAAAACAGACCAAATGGGTGATTTTTATTTAGAAAATCCCAAAACACCTATCAAAATGAGACTTTCAAAAGAAAACTATTTTGATACCGTCATTACAATCAATTCAAATTCGAGCAATATTTTTGTGAATTTGAAATTATTTCCTGAAATAATTAGTAAACTGAAGCGTGAAATTAGAAATGAAACTTGCATTAAAGAAATGCAAAAAATCAAAAACAATGACGATGTCGTTGACCCTTATTATGAATCTCCAGGAAAAGAAGCATTAGCTAATTATGTTACAAATGAATTAGAATATCCTCTATATGCCATAGATCAAGGCATTGAAGGAAGAGTATTTATTAATTTTATTGTTGAGGCAAATGGCACAGTTTCTTGCGCAAGTATATTAAAAAGTGTTTCTTATTGCTTAGATATAGAGGCAATTCGCGTAGTTAAAAAAATGTCTAAATGGATGCCAGCTGAAAAAAATGGAATTCCCGTTCGTTCAATCTGTATTTTACCTTTAAATTTCAAACTGCAATAAATTTTATACCTTTTCCCTAACTTTTCTATCTTTGAATCGATTTAAAAAAATTCATGGTTTTTAGTAGCATCACATTTTTGGTTTATTTTCTTCCACTCTTTGTCTTGATATATCATTTCATTGCGAAAGAATACAAAAATTGGTTCATTTTACTTTCCAGTATTTATTTCTTTAGTTGGGGCGCACCCAAGTTTGTTTTTGTACTTGTTGGGGTCACGATACTCGATTTCTACTTGGTCAAATTTTTATTTGAATCCAAAACTGCACTTCGAAAAAGAATCCTTTTAATCACTTCACTAACCATGAATTTGGGAATGTTGGCTTATTTCAAATACGCCAATTTCTTCATCGAAAATGTGAACCGTTTTTTATACAACGAAGGATTTGAAACCATCGAATGGACCAAAATTGCCTTACCGATTGGAATTTCATTTTTCACCTTTCAAAGTTTGACGTACGCAGTAGACGTTTACCGAAATGTGCATAAACCGCTCGAAAAATTAAGCAATTACATGCTTTTCATCGTCGCTTTTCCGCAGATGATTGCTGGTCCGATTGTGAGATTCAACTACATTGCGGATCAAATCACGGAACGAAATGAAACGATCGACGACAAACTGCAAGGATTCATTCGTCTGTGCATCGGTCTAGGAAAAAAAGTGTTGATCGCCAACGTGATGGGACAACAAGCCAAACTTTTCATGGAAATTCCTGTTGATCAATTAACCATGGCTTCAGCGTGGATTGGAATTTTGGCCTATACATTCCAAATTTATTTCGATTTTGCGGGATATTCCGATATGGCGATTGGACTGGGAAAAATCATGGGATTCACTTTTCCTGAAAACTTCGACAGTCCGTACATTTCGAGAAGTATCACAGAATTTTGGCGCAGGTGGCACATGACGCTCGGAACCTGGATGCGCGATTATTTGTACATTCCGTTGGGAGGGAATAAAGTAAAAACAAAGATGCGTCTATACATGAACTTGTGGTTCGTTTTCGTCATTTCTGGGTTGTGGCACGGAGCCTCCTGGAATTTTGTCATTTGGGGAGCATTTCACGGGTTTTTCTTGGTCATTGAACGATTGTTTTTAGCGAAAATTCTTTCGAAAATTGGGATGATTCCAAGTATGATGTACACTTTTTTAGTCGTAATGATTGGCTGGGTTTTCTTCAGTATCGAAAAATTCGACCAAGCAAAAGCATACATTTTCAAACTTTTTTCTTTCGACATGAAAGGATTGCCAACGATGCTTCCAATCTTCAAAGTGACGATTTTTCTTGCAATATTATTTTCGTTTATAGGTGTATTCAAGAAAGCAAAAGATTGGGAAGACAAAATTTATTTCAATGCCAATCCATCGATGACTTGGTATTATTCCTTTCTGGGATTCTCTTTGCTCCTATTCGTTCTTTCTTTGAGTTCAATTGCTGCGCAAGGGTTCAATCCATTCATTTATTTTAGATTCTGATGGAAAAGCAAACTAAAATAAAACAATTTTTGTTCGGTGGAATCATGATTTTACTGCTACTTCCGATGCTGCAATCCAGTTTGACTATTTTTAAATTGGAACCTTTAAAAGGAGCGATTGAAACTGTTGAAAAACCAGAATTCACTTTTGAAACGTGGAAAAGTGGTGACTTTCAGAAGAATTATGAAAAATATTTAGACAACAATTTCGGTTTTCGAAGCACATTTATTCGCATCAATAATCAACAAGCTTATAGTTTTTTCAACGAGGCCAAAGCGAATGGCGTTATCATCGGAAAAGAAAATTATTTGTTTGAAAAAAACTACTTAAAAGCATATCTGGGAACAGATTATATCGGAGAAAAAGCGATTGAAAGTCAGGTTTTTAAATTGAGAAAAATTCAAGATACGCTGCAAAAATTGAATAAAGACCTTTTGATGATTTTTGCGCCTGGAAAAGGAACTTTCTTTCCGGAGTATTTGCCAGATTATTGCGCAAAACAAAAGCGTGATAAAACCAACTATGCTGGATATTTGGCAGCCATGAAATCGCAAAAAATCAATTATTTAGATTTCAATCAATGGTTTTTGAATATGAAATCCAAAAGTAAATATCCACTTTACAGCAAAGCTGGAATTCATTGGAGCAAATATGGAGAATACTTGGCTGCTGATTCAATGATCGAAGTAATTGGCGCAATGCGTAAAACTGACATGACAAAATTAGTGTTGGATAAATTAGAAGTCAAAAAAGGAAATGAGCAAGGCGATTATGACATTGGAGAAGGCATGAATTTGTTTTTTATGATGGACACTTATCCGATGGCTTATCCAACATTTCATTACGAAAAGCCGAAAAATCAGCAAAAAGCGCCAAAAGTTTTGGTTGTTTCCGACAGTTATTTTTGGGGAATGTTCAACGCCGGAATTTCGCGAGAAGTTTTTGATAATGGACAATTTTGGTTTTACAATCAAGAAATTTATCCAGACAGTTATGAAGGTCCTAAGAATGTAAAAGACATTGATATTCAATCAGAAGTAGAAAAAAATGAAGTTGTTGTATTAATTTGTACGGATGCGAATCTATTCAAGTTTGCTTTTGGATTTGTAGATCAACTATACGTTAAGTATTATCCAAAGT
>JBFYPS010000009.1:0-7932 GCA_041303135.1 Crocinitomicaceae bacterium
AACATACCAATATTGTTTTGTATGACGATTAAATAAATTCCACGTTCTAATTCTGTCGTGTTGATTTTTTCAATATTATTTTTGACTTCACGTTGCGAAATAATTCGGCCATTCAAATCCATCATTTGCAGTCGATAATTATTAAATTCTCCTTGTTCAAACTGCACATTAATTTCATCTTGTGCTGGATTTGGATAAATCGTAAAATCATCACTATTCAATTCTGCAATCGATAATTTGCTCACTGAAACACAATTTGAGGTATCCGCACAACCTGCCTGCGTTGTCACGATCACAGCATAACTTCCGTTTTGTGTCGGTGCAAAGTTGGTTGTCGTTTGCCCAGCAACGATCGTATTTGTTGAACAATTGATCCATTTGTAGGTAGCTCCGCCAACAGGTGTTGCATTGATTGAAATGCCATTTCCAGCCAAACTTGCTACCGCATTTGGAAGCGGATTTACTGTCACAACTGTACCAGCAGACGTACTACTGCAACCATTTTGATCTGTCACGGTTACAGTGTAAGTTCCCGAATCATATACAGTAGCAGCTTGTGAAGTAAGATTATTACTCCATAAATTTCCAGTTGGTGAGGATGAAAATAGGGTGATACTTTCTCCTTCACAAAAAGTCAAAGATCCATTTACTGAAATTGTCGGAACGGGCGTTGTCGGGAAATTTGAGATTGAAATCGGTGCAGAAGTACTGCTACAACCGTTGTTATCCGTTACAGTCACTGAATAATTGTTTGCCGCCGAAACTTGGATACTTTGCGAAGTTGCATTATTTGACCATAAATTCCCAGTAGCGGCAGAAGATGTTAAAGTAGCCGTTTCTGAGCTACAAAGGGTTGAATTTCCTGTAAGTGTAATCGTTGGAGTTGCAGGATTTGGATTTACAATTACTTGAACAGGTAACGAAGTTGCGGAACAACCACCAATTGTTTGTGTTACACTGTAAGTTCCACTTTGATTTATTGTGATGGAAGCGCTAGTTTGGTTGGTTGACCATTCAATTTGACTGTTTTCTGAGGAAGTCAAAGTGACTGATTGACCTTCACATAAAGTAATCGGACCAGATGCTGCAATTGTTGGTGCAGTGATTCCTTGCGTTACTACAATGTCAATCGGTAATGAAGTTGAAGTACAACCATTTTCCGTTGCTGAAACAGTATAAGAACCAGATTGACCTACTGAAATTGTACTTGAAGTCTCATTTGTTGACCAAAGTAAATTTCCTGTTGCCGTAGTACTTAAATCAACAGTTCCACCTTGGCAAAATGTTGTTGCACCTGAAGCATTGATTTGTGGTTGAGCTGGCGAAGTATTTTGTGTAACTGAAACTGGCAGAGAGTTTATTGAACATCCATTGCCATCCGTGTATGTAACAAAGTAAGTTCCTGCTTGACTCACTGTGATCGAAGCGGACGAAGCACTGTTAGACCAAACAATTGAATTTGCTTCAGAGGAAGTAAGTTCAACTGTCGCATTGTCGCACAAAGTCGTAGTTCCACTTGTAGAAATTGTTGGTGCACTTGGCAAAGAATTAACAGTAACTGCTAAATCTGTAAATTCTGAACCACAAGCGTTTGTTGCAGTTGCACGAATTGTAAATGAACTTGTGATTGCTGAAACTAAACCTGTTGAGGGATTAACCGTTGCTCCACCTGATTCGATTGAATAAACGATATTATTTGTGCCAGACGAAGCGTTAAATTGTGCATCTGCATTTCCGCAAAGTGAGGCTGAATTTGAGAAAGTTGGAGCGGTAGGAGGCGCAATTACATTTATCGTAAAAGAAAATTCTGAATTTCCAGGACCGCATGTTCCGTTGTTGTCAGCAAACCAGCAAGAACCATCTTGAACAATGTCTGCTTTAATTGTGTAAGTTCCTGGAGTTGTTGGTGCAGTTAATGTAAAAGAAACATCTTGTGTTCCATTAGTGGCCAGTCCGGCAAAAGGCGATAATCTCGGATTCGCATCTCGACCACTTTGCCAACTTCCCCAAGCAGAAAAGTTCACATTGTTTCCTGTTGCGCCGCTTGTCCAAGTTTGTAAACCTGTATTTTTAACGTTCACTGATACTGTTTTTGTTTCACCTGCGCACCAAGTTTGATCAATGGCAGAACTCATCCAAGTACTTTGGAAATTAGGCGTTGTTATAGTCACAGCAACATTTAAATTATCAAATCTAGCTATGTATCCGCTAGAAGCTTCATCACAATTTCCGATACAACCTGATTGCATATAACCACCTGTATATTTTAAAGATTGGTTGGTATAAGTTCCATCAGTTCCAGTAACCGCAGCGCCATAAGTTCCTGCATTTGGATTTGCAAATGAACCAGATCCGTCGCTTCTTGCTTGCAATCCCCAAGCATTGGTAGCAGGATTGTATGTCACTTTGATTGACATATAATTCGCCATCGGAATGGCAGTTCCCCAATTGGCGATTACCGTTCTATTTCCATTGTGTAAACCATTTTCAAATCGAACCAATTGTGGTCGAATACTTGATCCACTCGTGTTTCCTCCAAAAATGACAGCATAACCATCTGCAGTTGCATTTTGGTTGCAATTGCTCGTTGAACTCAAAATTCCACCTGATTCAGAACTTGCCAAAATAAAAGCCAAACCAGTTGTAATATAATTTTGACTAGAAGAACTTGAGCAACTAAATCCACTTGAAGTGCTTACAGATGTTTCTCTTCGCATATTGAAAGTCCAAGTAACAACGCCTTGATTACTTGCCAAGGTTGAATTGTAATAATTGTTGTCAAATTGCGAATTGGTGCCACTTGATTCTACATATCCAAATCCTTGTCCATGTGCAGAACTTGATCTTCGGGTTGTAATTTCTAAATATCCTGTATTTAATCTTCCTCCACAGTTTCCATTATTGGCAATTTTCCAAGTCGAAGAACCTATTCCAACATCAACACCATTGCTCCAAGTGGAAGAATTTGGTGTGCTAAAATCAGAAGTAAAAACATTGTGCGTTACTTGTGAATAGCCGATATTCAAAAATAGTATAAAGGCAAAAAGAATCGATTTGTTCATAGTCATATTTTTATGATTTCAATTTACTAAATTACAGAGAAATATTTTTCTTTTTAGAGGGGCTAGCACCCTAATTATAAAACACGAAAATAACTTTAATTGAACTGAAATTTATCTTTTTTTTAAATTTTTCACGCAATTTTATTTTCCTGCGAAAAAGATCTTAACTTTAAAGGGAAATTTTGAAAAGCAGTAAATCTTGTGCTTGCATTTTCGAATACTACATTAATTAATATTTTTTCTTGCTACTATGAATTCCGATTCAATTATCACAATTTCTTCAACAACTACTTTGAAGTCCAATCAATTTTTCATCGCTTTTATTTGCCTCATTTTATTTCCCAATTTGTTTCTTTTTGGACAAGAAAGGAATTACAAAGAACATGTAACCATCGTGCGCGATCAATGGGGCGTACCTCACATTTATGGTGAAAAAGATGTGGATGTAGCTTACGGTCTTGCATGGGCAAATGCAGAAGATGATTTTGAAACAATGCAAGAAAATTTACTTCCCTCCAAAGGAATGTTGGGAAGATGGAAAGGAAAAAAGGGCGCAACCATGGATTTTATTGTGCAATTTTTAGGTTCTTATGAATTGGCCAAAAATCAATATGAAAAAGAGATTGGACCAGAATTTAAGGCATATTTGGAAGGTTATTGCAAAGGTTTCAATGACTATGCAGCAGCGCATCCTGAAGAAGTAAGAGTAAAGGAAGCTTTGCCAATGACGCCCATTGATGCCATTGCAACATACCACTATGTGGGCGCATTGATTACCGCTTTGCAAGATCAGTTAAAAGATGTAGTGGAAGGAAAATACGATACTTTGGCAGTTAAATTTGCTTCAAATGCTTTCGCTGTCAATGGTTTGAAGTCCGAAAACGGGAATACAGTGTTGGTAATCAATCCACACGTGAAATTTGAGGGATTATTTTCTTGGTACGAAGCACATTTAGTGAGCGAAGAAGGAATGAATATTTTAGGTGCGTTGTTTCATGGTGGAACCAGTGTTTTTGTGGGTACAAATGAAAATTTAGGTTGGGCACATACTTGGAATAAATACGATTTAGTTGATACTTACAAATTGAAAATGCATCCCAAGAATAAATTGCAATATGAATTTGACGGTGAATGGAAAACCTTGGAAGTGGTTACCGCGAAGATGAAAGTGAAAGTAGCCAAATGGTTACCACAGATTACAGTGAAAAAGAAATTTTACCAAAGCGAAATCGGACCAACCATGGCTTCCAAAAAGGGAGAGTTTTATTCTTTGCGTTGGGCGGCAATGAAGGAAGTACAGACAGGCGAGCAATGGTGGAAAATGAACAAAGCACAAAATTTCGATCAATTTTATGAAATTTTGAAAATGAATGCCTTGCCTAGATTTAATATCGTTTATGCAGACAAGGAGCAAAATCTTTTCTATATCGACAACGGCATTGTTCCAAAAAGAGCAAACGATTTTGAATGGTTAAAAGTATTGCCAGGAAATACCTCTAAAGCCGTTTGGACAGAATTTTATAAAACAGAGGAATTGCCTCAAGTGCGAAATCCTGAATGTGGCTACGTTTTCAATATGAATAACACGCCATTCAGTGCAACTTGCGATCACAGTCAAATTGCCAATGGAAATTGGGATCAATACATGAATTATAGAACTGGAGATAATAACCGAAGCGGACGATTCATGGAATTAATAGACGAAAAGGAAAAAGTGAATTTTGACGATTTAAAACGCATAAAATTTGACAATCAATATCCAAAAAGCGGAAAATTTTTAGAATCTGTGAATATCATAAACACTGTTGATGTTGCCAAATATCCTGATTTGAAGGACATGATTCTCGAAATGAGAAATTGGAATAAAATTGCAGATTCAGAATCAGTTGCAGCGACTTATTTCTTATTAAGCATCGGTTATATTTTTGAAAAAAACCATTATACAGATGAACATTTTTTAGATGGTTTTACATTGACAGAAGCGGAATTTATCGAATCAGTGCAAAGCGCTAAAAGTCATTTAATGAAGTATTTCAAAACCTTGCGCGTGCCACTCAAACAAATTCAAGTCATCAAAAGGGGAGACGAAGAGTATCCGATGCCTGGTTTTCCAGATGCATTGGCAGCAAATTATGGAATGAAGCGCAAAAGTGATGGAAAATATGAAGGTTTTGTTGGCGATACTTATACAATGATTGTTGAATATGATAAAAATGGAATTGTAAGATTGGAAACTTTGGTCAATTTTGGCGCATCGGCGCACAAGGAAAGTAAACATTATACTGATCAATTGAGACTTTGGGTGAAGCAAAAGACAAAAACAATGACCTTAAACAAAGAAGAGATTCTTAAGAATGCGGAAAGGGTTTATAGACCTGGGAAGTGAATTAGTGATTTAGGCAACAGGATTTAGGGAGTAGGCAATAGGATTTAGGGAGTAGGCAATAGGATTTAGTGAATAGGGATTGGGCTTTGGGGATTAGGGAATGATTATTTTGGGGTGAATTTGAAAAAAAAATCGTATTTTCGAATCATGAATAAAACCATTGATCGCCTGAAATTGGCTAATTTTGGAAACCTTGAATTGCTTGCCAAACAAGTAGTTGAAGGCTTTATTACAGGCTTGCACAAAAGTCCTTTTCATGGTTTTTCGGTCGAATTTGCGGAGCATCGTTTGTATAATACAGGCGAATCTACACGTCACATTGATTGGAAATTGGCTGCGAGAACAGATAAAATGTTCACCAAAAAATACGAAGAGGAAACAAACTTGCGTTGCCAAATTGTGATCGATTGTTCGAGTTCAATGCTCTTCCCTCAACACAAAGAAGTATCAAAATTGGAATTTTCAGTTTATGCTGCTGCTTCGATTATTGAATTACTCAAACGCCAACGCGATGCCGTGGGGATTTCACTTTTTACAGATAAGTTAGACTTGCAAACACAAGCGAAATCATCCGTAACGCACCACAGATATTTGTACAGTGAATTGGAAAAGCACCTAAAAATTTACAATGAAGCTGAGAAAAAAAGTACCAATTCTATTCAAGCGATTCACGACATTGCCGAATTGTGCCACAAGCGCAGTTTGATTGTGATTTTCACAGATTTGATGGACGATCCAGAAAGAGAAAACGCATTTTTTCAAGCCTTGCAACATTTGAAACACAATAAGCATGAAGTGATTGTTTTTCATGTGGTTGACAAAAAAACAGAAATTGATTTTGAACTAGAAAATCGTCCTTATACCTTGGTAGATATGGAAACTGGTGAGCGATTGAAGTTGCAACCTGCTGCGATGAAAGAAAAATATTCGGAAGCGATTCAAGCATATTTTGAGCAAATCAAATTGAAATGCGCCAATTATAAAATTGATTTCATGCCAGCGGACATAGAAGCAGGATATGATGCTGTGTTACTAAAATATCTGTTGAAGCGCCAGAAAATGCGTTAAGCCAATTTTTCCCAATATTTAATTAATCATTACAATTATTTTTCATTTTTTATTTTTCTTGCCTTAACTTTAAGAATCCTCTAAAATCATTTTGATTTTGAATAGATTAACACTTAGAAAAAATGAAAAAAAGTATTGCAATTTTTAGTTCTCACGACGAAGCACGTGAAGGATTGGAAGCATTAATGAATGCAGGAATGGAGATGAAAAACTTTTCTATCATTGGAAAAGCTGAAATTGTTGACGATCAAATCAAAGTGAAATCAAATAGAGCCTTGATAGCCGCACCAACAGTTGCAGGAACAGTTATCGGAACAACCATTGGTTTATTGACTGGAATCGGACTTTTTGCTATTCCAGGATTGGGTGTCTTGTTTGGAGCGGGTGCAATTGTGGGCGCTTTCGCAGGTTTCGATGCAGGAATAATTGCTGGAGGAGTTTCATCTATTTTGGTTGAGCTAGGAGTTAAGGAGAATCAAGTTGTCTATGAAGAACACCTGCAAGAAGGTAAATTTTTGATGATTTTAGACGGCTCCAAAACGGAAATTGAAAAAGCTGAAAATATCCTTGAAGGATTGCATTTGGGGATTACTGAACATTGAATAGCTAGGCATTTTTCAAATGAAAGGGCTTATTGATTTTTAGAAAAATATTTGACAAATATTATTTGTGTTTTTATATCATTTTCAAAAAAAAAACGATTACAAATTTTCTATTTTTTCAGAAATAACTAATATTTTCAAAAATTGATTGCTGGATTTTTTGAAATAAATAAAAAAAAGTGAGTCATCAGGATATTGTAAGTAATACTTTGCAAATTGATAGCTTACACTGTCTGTTTCATTCAAACTTTTCAGATAAGATAAGTGTTCTCGTTCCAAATTGCTTTTTCCCAAGTGTGATACAAAAGGCAAATCAATTTGTGCAAAAAGATTGTTTACAAATAAGACAAGTGCGAAAGCGCAACTATAGAAAATTTTATTCAACGCGATTGATTATTTTGTTGTCAGGAGAAATAACATGTTCACAGTGGTCTTTGATAATTGATCTTGAACAATTGGTTAATTGATGTAAGCCAAATAATGTACCTTTTATAAGTCCATGTTTTTCAATGGATTTTTTGGTCATTTCAGAGCAACTAATTTCATAGGTGCAATTAGCTGATATTTGTTCTGAAAGTACATTTTGGTATGTATACATTAAACCAGCAGCCAAATAAGTCAAAGGATTTAGTTTTGTGGTGATTTTTGCTGATTCTAAGTTTAAAATTTTACGTTTTGGTTTTTCTTTGGTTTGATACGGCGCCAAAACGGTGTTTGTAATTTTCTTAGAAACATTATTCGCATTTTCATCTTGCGAGAATCCAACATTCGCCCAAAGCAGAATCAACAATCCAAAAATAGATTTCATTAAGAC
>JBFYPS010000010.1:0-5748 GCA_041303135.1 Crocinitomicaceae bacterium
AGCTGAAAACACATTCGTGTTAATCAACGGAATGAAATTCTCCGAAGAACGCAACAGCATGAACAACGGAAATGTAATCATCATCCAAAGATAAAATCATTCAAGGGCTATTTGAATTTTATCATTTAGCCCTTTCCCCAATCTCTAAATCCTACTGCCTACTCCCTATTGCCTAATTCCTATTGCCTACTCCCTATTGCCTAATTCCTATTCCCTACTCCCTAATTGCCTACTCCCTTATCTCAACACATTCATCCCACCGTCAACCGCCAAAACTTGTCCAGTAATCCAGCTTGATTTTTCAGATAACAAGAAAGTTACTGCATCAGCCAATTCAGTCGCCGTTCCAACTTTGCGCATGGGATTTCTTTTCTGTGAAGCTTCGATTTTTTCGGGGGAATTCAATAGTTTTTCTCCCAATGGCGTATCGGTCAATGAAGGTGCAATGCAATTGACGCGAATCATTGTTGCGTATTCTGCCGCCAAGGCTTTGGTTAATCCTTCA
Source organism: Crocinitomicaceae bacterium (assembly GCA_041303135.1). Lineage (GTDB taxonomy): Bacteria > Bacteroidota > Bacteroidia > Flavobacteriales_D > Crocinitomicaceae > JAQVCM01. The sequence continues at coordinate 506 of JBFYPS010000010.1, forward strand.
ATTGCGCCTTTCGCCATGGAAATTGATGCATGAAACGGCATCCCGACCGCAACTGCAACAGTGCTCATCAAAACAATACTTGCCGAATCACTGCTTTTTAAATTGGGCAAAAAAGCTTGAATAAACGCAATCGCACCCAAACTATTTATTTGATAATCACGAAGGAAATCAGCTTCACTCAAACGGTGAAAAGGTTTCAAATTGATTGTTCCTGGAAAGTAAACCAAACCGTCAATGGTTCCTTCGATTTTAGGAAAGGCGTTGAAATCGTACTTTTCGACGGTGTAAAATTCATTGTAGTCAAAGCTTTCTGTTTTGGTGGAAATTCCAAGCACTTTGTGACCAGCTTCTTGCAATTGTCTAGCACTTTCCTGAGCCATTTTGCTTGATGCGCCTGCAAATAAATATGTTTTCATCGTTTTGATATTTTGTTGTTTGTGATTGTTCGCTGTAAGTTACATTTGAATCGATTGATCTCAGAAGAACGGGTTTTCGCATGTTTGGTCTTGCATTTTTCGACTCTTTTGCGCCACAATTTGTAACTGCTAAATTTCAAATTCTTTTTCATCAGTGCTTTGACATCCGCCTCTTTCAAGCCAAATTGATACTCTATCGCATCAAAAGGCGTTCGATCTTCCCAAGCCATTTCGATGATTCGATCAACATCCATTTCTGATAATTCCGACTGATTGTTTTCTTCCTCTTGCAAATTCATATATGCCATCGGAGAAGGCAAATCGCTGTAATAACAATATAAATCTTCGCTCATTTTAAAATCGTTGTCTACGTAAAATGACAATTAAAATCCTAAATTGTTTACATTTTCCACCAAATATAAATCCTTACTTTTGTACAAATATTTCGCGATGACAACGGTGCACTACAAAAATCTGGGATTGATTGATTACAAAGAAGCTTGGGATTTGCAAGAACAAATTTTTGCTGAAAATATTCAACGTAAAATCAATCTGCGCAATGGTGTAGAAACGCTTCCGACGGAAAATCAAGTGCTTTTTTGTCAGCATCCGCATGTGTACACACTTGGAAAAAGCGGTTCATTGGACAATTTATTGTTAGACGAAAAAGGCTTAGAAACCAATCAAGCGACATTTTATAAAATCAATCGTGGTGGAGATATCACGTATCACGGACCAGGACAATTGGTCGTTTATCCGATATTGGATTTGGATTATTTTTTCACCGACATACACAAATATTTACGATTTTTAGAAGAAGCAGTCATCCTCACCCTGGCTGAATACGGAATTGTTGGCGATCGCTTTGAAGGTTATACAGGAGTTTGGATTGAACCAGATGGAGAAAATGCCCGAAAAATCTGCGCGATGGGCGTAAAATGTTCACGTTGGGTCACCATGCACGGCATCGGATTTAATGTAAATAGCGATTTATCGTATTTTAATCACATAGTTCCTTGCGGAATTGATGATAAAGCAGTAACTTCCATGCAGAAAGAATTGGGTGTGGCTTTGGATTTTGAAGAAGTTGCAGCCGTTTTTAAAGAAAAATTAGCGCAACAATTTAATTTTCAATATGTCTAAAAATCAATCCAAACTACGCAAACTGATTCGTAAATTTATCCGAATCACCCTTTTTACCTTGCTTTTTCTCGTGATTTCTGCGAATTTATTCATCATACTTTCTGGAAGATTTTATTTGTATAAAGGCATCGCTAGTACATATTTAAAAGGAAAAACGGGTCCTGGAATTTACGACAAAGATGTTTTTGCTTACTCAACCATCAAACATTCCGATGAGGTTTTCAAATGGAAGGAATCAAAACCACGCTTTTCATTGACTGCAGACGAAACGAAATTCATGGAAAATTTGCAAACTTCTTCTTTTCTAGTTTTTCAAGGAGATTCATTGATTTTTGAAAAATATTGGGGCGAACACCAAAAAGAAACGGTTTCGAACTGCTTTTCTGCAACTAAAACTTTTGTTTCACTCTTGGTCGGAATTGCCATTGACGAAGGAAAAATAAAAAGTTTAGATGAACCGGTTGGAACGTATATTCCTGAATTTAAAGAGGGCGAAAAAAGTAAAATTACGGTCAGACATTTATTGCTGATGTCGTCAGGTTTGGATTGGGAAGAAAGCGGCAAAAATCCTTTGTCCGACAATGCTGAATCTTATTACGGAACTGATTTATATGGATTGGTTACAAGCCAAAAAGCGATTGAAAAACCAGGTGTGAGATTCAACTACCAAAGTGGAAATTCGCAATTGTTGGGTTTCATAATAGAGAAAGCAACTGGATCTGATTTATCGGATTACGCCTACAACAAAATTTGGTCAAAAATCGGAACAGAACATGATGCTTATTGGAGTTTAGACAAAGAAAAAGGCGCTGAAAAAGCATTTTGTTGCTTGTATGGAACTTCCAGGGATTTTGGTCGCTTGGGGAAAATGATTTTGCAAGAAGGAAAATGGAATGGCAAACAAATTGTACCGCTTTGGTACATGAAGGAAATGGTCAAAACGCCAGCCATGAAAACCAATGAAGGTGTTCCAAATTACAGATATGGATTGCACATTTGGACTTTTACAGGAGGCGCAACGCCAGTTTATTATTGCCGTGGAATTTTAGGTCAATACATTTTATCGATTCCTTCCAAAAACTTAGTGATTGTGCGCACAGGTTCTAAAAGAACGCCAGATTTCGTTTTGCCTGAAAAAATGAAAAATGATCCCGTTTATTTGAAAAAATACGAACGCATTTTAGGACATCCAACTGACATTATTCGCTACATTTCGATTGGGAAGAGAATGGCAAAATGATTGAATTTTCTACAACATTATTCATTTTGATTATCAGATTATCCTTGTAAATTTGCACTTTATTTGAAATAAAATCAAAATGCGCGAAGAATTATTAGGTCCAAAAGTTGAGAATGTAGCAGTTGCAGTTGTGCAGCAAATGGGCGAAGACAATCATCCTATTTACAATACTTATTTGATCAATCTTCGAGACGATATCATGGAAGGAATCATCATCACGAGCAATGGTTATGGTGAAAATGTAGCGACTGGAGAGAAAATAAAAACTTCAATGTTGCGTCATTGCATGGAAATCCTTTTGCCCAATGAAGCTGCGCGTGTTGAACCAATCATGGAAGAAGTTTTTGGATTGACCAACGAATATTGGGTGAGTTTTTGGGTCAACGATACGATGTATGACAAAAAATTCATTTTTCTTCCTGAAACAATTCAAGAAAAAAACATGAAATTGATTCCAATTTTAGGACTTAAAGGAATTATCATTCAATGATTCGATTCACCATAATCCTCGCATTATCGATCTTCTTATTGGAAGGCTGTTATGTCCGCACCAAGAAATTTTGGGCGCGCGAAGAAACGAAAATGCAAACTTGCAGACAAAATTGGACGTATCAAGATTTGAGTCAACCATCAAATGTCAAGATTTTACTTTTCAGAAATCGCTTGGTTTTTGACCGCGTTTATCCTGCTTTCATTATTGGAATCAACGACCAAAAAGATACTGTTGCCTTTATTGACAAAGATTTTGAGGGAGTTTTTGAGGTAAATTCCACTGTAAAAATCGCCCCTGCAACTTGGACGCCAATTGAAAAAGTGGAATTAGATCCTGTTTTTTCTGTGTATCCAAAATCAAAAGTCAACGATTTTCACTGCGCGGTGAAAGTGGTTTATTATGGAAAGTTTTAAAAACACTAAAAAATCCTACTGTATAAAATAGGATTAATTAGTGCTGAATACTTTACAGTTCTTTAGACATTAAATATACGTTGCCATGTGCTGTAATCAATGAGTAAATTTTGCCTTCGCTGTAGAAAAACTCTCCAGCATAAGTACCAAAGGAGTATTGAGTAAATTCTGGTAGTAGAATTTTAGTTTTTTGTTGACCATCATAATGATAAATAATTCTTGATTCTGAAGTGATACCTGTATAGCAAGACCTGATATAATTTCCTGGTCTGTCCAACATTGGGATCATAATTCCGTCATACTCGTTTAAGTCAGGATATTGGTAGTTTACAGCAAGAATTTGGTTGGTTTGAGGATTGTACTCAAAACCAGTCATAACATCTTCATTAGCTATTTTCAAAAGAATAGAAATGATATAATTATTTCCGTTTTTAAATACATGTGATTTTTGGATTCCTTGGTAAACAACAGCATTTGGAAACAAGATACTTTCCACTTCAGCAATTTGTTCCACACCATATTCATCTAAAACATCAGAGCCATTGCCAATATAAGTAGGAGCAGCGGTTGATTTGTAAACGCGTGCGGTATTATTTTCGTAGTTGTCTATTGTGGTGATATAATAGTCATTACCAATTCGAAATGAGCTGGTAACTCCTGTGTACCAAAAAGTATTTAATACTGGTCGTATCATTTTATTATTGTCTAGGTATTTGACAACACCATTAGACATGTAAGGAAGTGTCCCTAGATCGCCAGATGTCACTGGGTAAACTGCCACGTTAGTATTGTAATTTCCCGTTGTAAAACCATCGATTTTGTCAAATCCTCGATAGTATCCATCAGGTCGAATATATTCGTAATCTTCTGGGGCCAAACTTCTTGAATTAAAGGTCAAATTTGCGATTTGAGAACTAAAAACGTTGTTAATAAATTTATAGTAAATCTCTTTTTGATTTGTCATGTTAAATTGCAAGCGGTGCGTCATGGTGTTATTCGTGACAGCGTTGTTGGAATTTATATAAAAATCAACGATATCCCCATGTTTTTGAACATGTTTCAATGTGTAAAATGTTTGCGTGGGCGCATTACCCATAGCGGTTATTGATTTTCCACCTACAATTTCCCAACCATTACTGACTGAAATTGGGTTTTGTATTTGAGGGTCATTGTCCGTAGTTGGGGGCGAAGTTTCCTCTTTTTTACAAGAAATCAAAATCGCTGGAGCTAGAATAATTGTGATAAATAGTTTTTTCATTTTCTTCAATCTTTTAAATAAATAACTTGTCATTTACTTTTATGCAAAACTTGTCCTGATGATTCTATCAATTTTAAAACGATCAATAGAACATTTCAAAAATATGCACTGTTAAAGTTTCGTACCTACGTAATTTTACTTAATCTTCAAGTGATTAAAACCAGTTTGGTTTGTTTAATTGAATTCTTATTTTTTAAACTTTTTTTCCAATTCAAAAAACCCTATTTTTGCACTTTAACCATTTAGTTAAACTTTTTGATTAATATGAAAATTCTTAATT
>JBFYPS010000011.1:0-4087 GCA_041303135.1 Crocinitomicaceae bacterium
ATAGATATGCTGTAATTGCATTTTGTTTGGTTTTGTCTAAATAACTGTCATAGAACAAATCAATTCCAAATTGTTGAAGTGGTGCAGAAATTGTGTCTTGATTGCTATTTCTATACCACATTGCGTCCTTTTGTAATGCAAAACCACCTCCCACATTCAAAACTTTTTTCTTACCTAAATATGAACCTGTCATGTAAGGTAACTGATTGCTTTCTTTATCAAAGAATTGCCACATCGCATATCCTTGATATTGCAATTTTGGAGCATTTGTAGAATAATAAGCTGTATTCGTACCTGTTGCAGGCAAAACAGCTACGGAAGTAAGGGAATTTTGTACTGGAAATGGATTTGATACTGAAAATCGATAATCAAAAGCACCTATTTTTCCCTTTGCGTACACGCCCATCTTACGCACAAATTGATCAGTAACATCATTTGTAGCTTCCTGCACTACAGGTAAATCCATTCCTAAAATAGAGGCTACTCCAGAAGATGAAAATCTTGAAGTACCGTTCCATCCGCTCAAACCCGCTCCAACCGTAAAATAATTTTTATAAACATTGTATTCACCAGTAACATCATGAAAAAACAATCCTGTTTTTCTGATTGATAAACTATTTACGCTGTTAATTCCAATTTGTGTATATAAAAACACCTTCTTTGAAACTTGCGACATAATTTGATATCGAACTCTTCTCAACCCTACATCAAATGTTTCTTTTTTAGGCGTTCCATAAATGGTTGAACCAGGATTGTTGTCATTGTAACGAACCCAAATTTGAGCCAAACCAGTCGCTTTTATATACTTGGTGCTATCGTCACTCAAATATATTTTCAAGCCATCTTTATACTTTTTATCAAGTTGCTGCGCGGAACTATTAAAAGCAATTACGCACAACATTGAAACAACAAAAGTTGGCAATTTTATATTTTTTTTCATACATCTTAGATTTCATGCGTCTGGAGAAACAACATTAACCACGTGTTGTTTCTCCAAATATAAAGCGAAACTTCATTTTTAGAACGCAAATTTATGATAAATTAAGCCATTTTAATAACCCTGGCAGAGGTTGGTGCATGTCCCAATTGTTTGTGATTTTCAAAACCAATCACTTTTATTGTTCCACCATTGTCTTTATAATCATCCACAAAACCGTTCAAGGCAAGGATACAAGTATGATCGACCATTTTCGCTTTGCTTACATCTACTATAACATTTTTACCATTTGGAATAGTTGCCAATTGTTTTTTGAAACCTAATAAATTTGAAAAAACAACACTATCGTGCACATGCACAGTAACTTCGTCACCTTCAGATTTGATATCAAGATTTACTTTAAATAAACTTTTAAAGCTAGCACCATAGGCTAATGTGAAAATGAATTTCAATAAAATCCCAAATGCAACACCAATCAATAAATCAGTAGATAAAGTTACAACTACGGTTCCGACGAATATGAAAAATTGAGATTTTCCTAAATGCCACATGTGAATGAATTCCTTTGGATGAGCCAATTTAAAACCAACGAAAATCAACATGGCTGCCAAGGCAGCATTTGGAATCATTTCGATAAATGAAACACCCACAAAAACGGCAACCAATAAAAACAAACCATGGAAGAAATTGGCCCATCTTGTAACGGCACCATTTCCAACATTTGCAGAACTTCTGGCAACCTCACTAATCATTGGTAAACCACCAAACAAACCCGCTAATGTATTTCCAATTCCCACAGCAATTAAGTCTTTATTGAAGTTTGACTTTCTTCTGAACGGATCAACTCCGTCAATTGCTTTGGCTGTTAGCAAAGATTCAATAGTCCCAATCAAAGCAAATAAAATGACGTATTGAATGAAAATTCCAATATTAGAAGAGATCGCAGAAAAATCAGCGTTTATAACACCATTACTTACAAAATCACCTACTTTACCTCCAGGTGTGAAAGCGTCAAATATATTTCCAATTTTCACTAATGCAAAATTTGAAATCGCTCCTTCAGTTTTAATATGCAAGACTTGACCTAAAGGAATAGCGATTGCTAAAACAACCAATGGTGCAGGGATTCTTTTAATTTTTTGGTGTTTGATATAACTCAATACGATCATCAGAAGCAAACATGCAATCCCAATTTCTGCAATGTGTGCATTTTCATGCATGATACTTGAAGGAATCATCGCCAACAATTCCAATGGTTCTTTCCCTTTCAAAACGGAAGGATCAATTCCTAAAAGTGTATGAATTTGTTTTGACATTATAATAATCCCAATAGCCGCCAACATTCCGTGAATAGCAGCACCTGGAAAAAAATCAGCTAGTTTACCTAATTTGAAAACACCAAAAACTATTTGAACAAATCCCGCAACAACAACTGCTGCAAGCGCAAAATGCCAACCTACATTTCCACTTCCAAATGCAGTAACGGCACCACTTGCAATCACAATTAAACCAGCTGCGGGTCCTTTTATTGTCAATCTTGAACCAGCAAAAAAGCTAACTACTACTCCACCGATGATAGCAGTGACAATTCCATAAATTGCAGGGAAATCTGATGCTTTTGCAATTCCTAAACTCAAAGGCAGTGCAAGAAGGAAAACGAAGAAACCAGACATGGCATCTTTTGAGAAATTTTGTTTTAATCCTGCTAATCCATCGGCAGGGATAAATCTTTTATTTGATTTTGACATTTTTATATTTTTTTATTCGTTAGAAATCAATTATTTAAATTAGATCAAGAAGATCTTTTTGCAATTTGATGATATGTTTTACTATGAGGACCAAGGAAAACACGGGCATAGATTCTGATCAATGCCAATCCATCAATAATGAAACTCAAAGCCACAAAAAAGGCTAGGAAAATCTGGTCTTCATGAATGTGTGAGAATATTAAATCCTCACCTACAAAAGTTGGTGTAATTGGAAAACCTGCTAAACCTAAACAAGAAATCAAAAAGACCAAAGCGATTTTTGGATGCTCATAAATATGACCTTGAAACTGATTCATATCTAATTTACCTTCAATGCGTTTTAACCTTAGAATGGCAATAAAACCAATGGCTCCAGCTACAATAACTCCACTTAAATACAGCACGATATGAATGAAATCAAAGTGTTCATTAAATGAAATTGCCATGGCAATCCAAAAGTGATTTAGAATCACCAAAATCCAACTCATTCGAACACTTTTTCGCTCTGTAAATGCTTTGATTACCAAAATCAAACCCACAAAAGCGAAAACGCCTGGAAGGTATTTTACCAAAATTGGATCGAGAGAACTTCTATAAAGCATCAAGACTATTCCAACAATATACATCGGAGCAAAAATCCAGAACAATGTTTTAAAAGTCAGGAAACTCAATTTATTCCCAAATCTTTTCAATGGATTCCACAAATAACGATACATAAAGGAATCCAAATTCCATTCTTTTAAACTCAATAAATACAATGAATTTTCAATCTTTTTTGGCAAAGAATCTTCAATTGTTTTAGGTCTTGGCATGAAATTGTAAAACTGCTCGCGAATTTTGTAGCTTACAACAGATGGAGAAACCAACAATTGATATGTTCTCAAAAAAGCATTTCCAGCTGTGTGAAACAATGCAAAAACCTCTAATCCAGCCGCGATTTCAATGAAAATTAAACCAATTTGAGCAATCGATGAATAAGCAATTTGACTTTTAACAGACGATTGAACTCTCGCCGTCAAAGTAGCGATAATACTTGTTGTTAAACCAACAGCTGCAATGAAAATCCTGATTGAAAATTGATGCTCCCAAAAATGGAATGTTCGTAACATGATAAAAGCACCAATATGAACAGACAAAGAACCATAAAAAATGGCACTTGATGGAGTTGGACCTTCCATCGCTCTTGGCAACCAAGATGAAAATGGCAATTGAGCTGATTTTGCAGCCGCTGAAACAAAAATCAGCAATGAAATCAAAGCACCAATAAAGGTGTGACTTGATAAATGTTCATGCACCAATTGGTAATTACTCAATGCTGAAAAAGAGATGTTTGAATGCCAAAGATGATGACTCAACCACATTGCTAAAATCAATCCTACATCACCAATTCTGTAGATAGAAA
>JBFYPS010000012.1:0-4662 GCA_041303135.1 Crocinitomicaceae bacterium
TTCACCAGGAGCAGCTACTTTTTTGACATCACCAGTCAAGTAATGTTTATTACCCAACATAAAAACAACAACACCAACAAACATTCCTATTCCAGCTCCTACAAAAGCAATCGAATATCCAGATTTATTAATCAAGAAAGCTGAAACGATGTTACAAATAAAAGCTCCAATGTTAATTCCCATGTAGAAAATATTGTAGCCTTCATCCTTCTGACCTCGAAGTTCATCGGTATTATATAAATTACCCAAAAGTGTTGAAATATTTGGTTTGAATAGTCCGTTACCTAAAACAACGAGTAACATTCCTGAATAAAGCATTCCAAAAGAGTGAATTCCCATCATGCAATATCCAATCCCCATCATTATTCCTCCAACAACAATTGGAAGTCTGTATCCCAGCAAGCGATCGGCCAATAAACCTCCAATAAACGGAGTAAAAAATACCAAAGCGATAAAAGTACCATATAAACTGGCCGACTCACCTTCGGACAATTCAAATCCTTGATTGGCATCTTTTAAATACAAAGTAAAAATTCCTATCATCAAATAATAACCAAATCTTTCCCACATTTCAGTGAAAAATAAATAGGGCAATGCCTGTGGATGTTTGCGATCTTTAGCCATAATTCTGAAAATAATTTAAATAGTTGTTTGATAAAAAAAAAGCAGCCCGCTTTTCATTGGACTGCTTCAAAAATATGAATTATAAATTAACGCACACCGTGCATCATTTTCAATAATCTTTTAGAAAGTAAGAATAATACAACTGATGCTCCTCCCGCCATGAAAACGAAAATCATGAAGAAATTGTATAAGTTTTCAATTTTCATTCCTAAGAACATTGGTTTTTTCGGTTTCAAATTCCATACTTCAAAAGTATTGGTATCTGGTTTTCCTTTTTTACCAACTACATTTTTCAAGACATAAAGTGTGTTTCCATCTTTACTCAAAAAGTGCGCAAATGCAAATTTAGGATCTGAACCAACAATTTGTTTCAAATGAAACTTCGACACCTCATTTTTAGAAACAGCAGTTGGTTTAATTTCCAACAACGAATCAGCTTTTTCTTTTTCGTTTGAACCAAAAAGATTTACAACCACTTGATCCAAGAATCCTAATTCTTTTTCTTTTTCAAAACCATCAGAAACCAATTTAATATCTGCTACGGAATTTGGAAAAGCTTTTGCCATCGCAACAACATAATTACTGTCTAAAGTGACATTTTTTGTCAATGTTGTATCCATTGAATTAAACATAAATTTTGTAGCAGGAACGCTCGTTTCCATATGAACTTCTTCTGGATACAATGAACTCAAATCTCCAGCAAACTTGTTCGCAGTTGCTGTTGATAAGAACCAAACACCCATTAACAATGAAGCAAAACGAACTGGCGCTAATTTCACGACCATCGACAATCCAATCGGAGACAAACACAATTCACCAAATGTATGAACGGTGTAAAGCGTTACCAACCAAAACATGCTTACTTTCAACGCTGGATCTAAATCTTTTACACCCATGGCGATAATCAAATATCCAACAGCCAATAAAAATAATCCCAAGGCTTGTTTTACTGGTGAAGAAGGCTCTCTGTCTTTTTTACCTAATCGTGTCCAAATAATTGCAAAAATTGGTGCAAAAATAACAATTGCCACTGCATTGATACTTTGGAAATAAGATGAAGGAATTTCAGAACCAAATAAACTTCTATCGGTTTGCTCTTGCGCAAAATAAGTTAAGGATGCTCCAGCTTGCTCGAAAGCAGACCAGAAGAAAATTACGAAAAATGCAATAATGAAGATTACCCAGATTTTTTGTTTTTCAACTGAAGTCAAACTTTTATCCGTAATAATAGATGCAGGTGCAATGATACAAGCAGTGTAAATAAATGCGCCAATTAAATCAAATCCTAATAAGCCTTTGAAAACAGTAAACAACAATAAAGAGATTACTGCCCAAGTCAGCATTTGTTTTACATTCAATTTCTTTTTCTCTTCGATAGGTTTCACAACTTTCTTTGGAGTTGTACCAATTGGTTCACCTGTAGGAGAAACAACATATTTGTTTTTCAATAATTCAAAAGAAATAATACTGATAATCATACCAATACATGCTGCTAAGAATCCCCATTTGAAGGCAGCTGGAACAACCAATCCATCTTGGTCATACACTTCACCTAAAGTTCCACAAACCAATGGCGCAATAAATGCTCCTAAATTGATTCCCATGTAGAAAATGGTAAAAGCAGAATCGACTCTTTTATCTCCTTCTGGATACAGTTGACCAACCATCGTAGAGATATTTGGTTTGAAAAATCCATTTCCGAAAATCAAAAATCCTAGTCCTGTAAACATCATTGTTGTAGCAAAACCTACTTCAGTGTAAAAACTTCCAGCCAAGAACATGAAAAATTGTCCTATCGCCATCATCACACCTCCAATGAAAATAGACCTTCTATTTCCCCAATATCTATCAGCTACATAACCTCCAATTAATGGGGTCAAATAAACTAATCCTGTGTAATTTCCGTAAACGGTTGACGACAATGATTTGTCAAACATCAACGCATTGACCATAAATAAAGTGAAAATTGCACGCATACCGTAGTAGCTGAACCTTTCCCACATTTCTGTAAAGAACAACAGATATAATCCTTTTGGATGACCTTTTTGTACAGATGATTCCATAATTTATTTAATAGTTTAAGCCGTGAAAGTAAAAAAAAAATCCCAATATTGCCTTTTTGATACTTTTTCTTTCGCAAATGTTCGTCAACATACACACCCATTTTGATCAATCTCATGGAATTTTCATTTTAAATGGAAAACCCAAAAAGGACTTATATGCTTTGTATTCAATTGGTAATCATCCCAATGAAGCATTAATTCATGAATTTAACTTTGAGAAGTTTGACTACGAAATAAGTCAACCAAACTGTGTTGCCATTGGCGAATGTGGTTTAGATAAAAACATATCTGTTCCGTTAGAAACTCAAATTTCACTTTTTAATAAGCAAATTGAACTTTCAGAAAAATATGAACTACCACTCATCATTCATTGTGTGAAAGCTTGGAATGAAATTTTAGCGATAATAAAAGAACAAAAACCCAAACAAACATGGATTTACCATGGATTTCGCAAATCAAATTTGGTCGAAAGCGTTTTGGTTTCTGGTTGCTACATCAGCATCGGAACTGCTATTATTTACGACCAAAAACTTCAGCAAGCCATTCAAAATATTCCTTTGGAAAAATTATTTCTAGAAACAGATGATGACACATCACATTCAATTCAAGAAGTTTATGAATCTGTTGCTAGATTAAAAAACGTTTCAATCAATGATCTTCAAGAACAAATATTGAAAAACTTTGCATTGGTTTTTCGAAAAGTAAGGTAGCATTCCATATTGTAAATTTCAAAATTGAAGTATTTTTGCAAAAAAAATAAAAATGGGTAATTGGCTGGAGCGCACAGAATTGTTGATCGGAACTGAAAATCAAGAAAAACTTAAAAATGCACATGTTTTAATTGTAGGTCTTGGTGGAATCGGCTCATTTGCTGGTGAATTCATCGCGAGAGCCGGAATCGGAAAGATTACCCTGATTGATGGTGATTGCTTCGATGAGACCAATAAAAACAGACAATTGACCGCACTTGATTCAACGATAGGCAAAAACAAAGCGGTTGTACTCGCTGAAAGAATCAAAGACATCAATCCTGATGTTGAATTGGTTGTGATTGAAGAATTTGTGATTCCTGCGCGCGTTTGGGAAATTTTGCAAGAATCAAAACCCGATTACGTCATGGATTGCATCGATTCAGTTTCTCCAAAATTAGAATGGATTATCGCTTGTAAAAGATTGAAAATTAAAATTATTTCGCACCTTGGAGCGGGCGGAAAGTCAGATCCATCTAAAGTGCAAGTAGCATTATTGGGAAATACAAACAATTGCAAATTAGCGCTTCACCTCAAAAAAAGATTGAAAAAGAAAAACATTGATTATAGAAGAATCAAGACGGTTTTTTCTTCCGAAATTCAATTGAAATCTGCACTAAAAATGACTGACGGAAGTAATTTTAAACGCTCGTTTTACGGAACGGTTAGTTACATGCCTGGATTATTTGGACTTTACGGTGCTGCTGAAGTAATTCGACATTTACAGAAAAAATAGTCTAATTCTGAACGCAAATTCTTTCAACAAATTCAGAATTTAAAGCGATTAATTTCACTAAATAAATCCCATTTTCAAGGTCAATTGGAATTTCAATTTGGTTGGAGTTTACTATTTTTGATTCAATCAATTTTCCAGAAATATCATGTATTTCAATGTTTTGAATTTCAACATCTGATTCAATCGCCAAAAAGTTTTTCAACGGATTTGGATAGATTTTTACATTTTCAATTGCCTTTTCGTCCTCGATTCCTAAAATGTAAGATGCTTTCCAAGTTTCATTCAATCTTGCCACCGAGGAAACACCTGTTGAAATATAAAATTCATCATTTCCAACAAATGAAACGCCTCCCCTCCTCGCTTCAGCAGGAAAATCTGTTAAATTGAATGTTTCCCAAGTTTCCAAATCTATCTTGATAAATTGATTTGAATAAGATTGATTTTCTAACATTCCACCGTAAATAAATCCATAGTTATCAATTTGAGCAGA
>JBFYPS010000013.1:0-6436 GCA_041303135.1 Crocinitomicaceae bacterium
GATAAAAAATCCCACCGCGGCTACTAACTACAATTAATACCGAAATGATGATTCCAAATGGAAGGAAAATCAATAAAATGGTGATCGAAACGAATAAATCGAAAATTCTTTTCATGAATTACTTCATTAATTCAGAAACCGCATTGATTACCGCATTGATTACCGTTTGAACCTGTTCATCCGACAAATCATAATATACTGGCAATGAGATTTCATTGTGGTATTTATTCCATGTTTCAGGATAATCTTCCATTTTGTAACCGCGTTTTTTATAGGCGGTCAATGTTGGCAATGGCAAAAAATGCACGTTTACAGAAACATCTTGATCAAAAATCAATTGCATGATTTTATCGCGTTGATTTTCTGTAATTCCGTCTATTCTCAATTGATATAAATGATAACTCGTAATTTTATCAGCGGTTGTATGCAATGGTGTTAGCGCCCAATTTTCATTTTTAAATGCAGCATCGTATTGTTCGAAAATGTATTTTCTGCGATTTAAATTTTCTTGATATCTTCCCAATTCCACCAAACCAATGGCGGCTTGTAAATCGGTCATATTGCATTTAAATCCTGGCTCTTCCACATCGTAGCGCCAATTTCCCTTTTGGGTTTTAGCCAATGCATCTTTGTTTTGACCGTGTAAAATCATCGTACAAAAATCTCTGTAAATGATGTCGTGATCAAAATTTTCTGGCAAATCAAAACACAATGCGCCACCTTCTGCTGTTGTCAGATTTTTAACTGCATGAAATGAAAAAGTCGAAATATCTGTCAATGAACCAGCTCTTTTACCTTTGTACATTGCACCAAAACTGTGCGCGGCATCCGAAATAATCAAAATTCGATTCAATTTTTCTTGATTTTCTCCGTGTGGATTGAATTGTTTTTGAATCGACTCTTCGTTGACCAAATCCATAATCGCATCATAATCACATGGAAAACCTGCTAAATCAACTGCGATTATCGCCTTTGTTTTGGGTGTAATCGCTTTTCGAATGGCATCAACTGAAATATTAAAATCTGCCTCATTGATATCAACCATCACAGGTTTTGCTCCAGAATGCACAATCACATTCGCACTTGCACAATACGTATATGCTGGCAAAATCACTTCGTCTCCTTCGCCAATTCCCCACCAATGCAACAAAACCTGCATTCCCATTGTCCAAGAATTTACAGCTACTGAAACTTTATTTCCACAATATTCAGTAATTTGTTTTTCGAACAATTTCGTTTTTGGACCTGTAGTAATCCAACCGCTTTTTAAAGCTGAAGTGACTTCATCTATGACTTTTTGATCGATGCGAGGTGGTGAAAATGGAATCATATTGAATGTGAAATTTGAACTGTAAAAGTAATAAAATTGAGTTTATCTCGACAAGCGTTTCTGTTTGTCTGACGGTTTTTGACGAAGAATCAAAAAATTAATCATTCCGCTTAAATATCCCAAACCGTAACTGAAATGTAAGATAGGAAATGTTTTGAAAATTTGAAAAAATTCACCAGCTCTTGTATTCATTTTTGAAGCGAAATAAACTCCTAGTAAAAGATATACTCCAAATAACGAAATAGTTGACCAAAGAAATAAACTACCGAGAAGCATTAAAATTGGGGAAACAAACAAAAACAGAACAAATGCAGGTGGTACCAATTGACGCATAGTTGTGACTGCTTTGTGTTTTTGATTTACAAAAACTTTCCAATATCCATATTGATAAAACTGGCGGTACAATCCTTGAAAATTTCCGCGCACATAATATTTCAGTGAAATTTCTGATTCAAACCAAATTTTTCCGCCAGCTTTGGTGACTCTAAAATTGAAATCATCATCTTGATTTCGAATCAATTGCTCATCAAAAAACCCGGTTTTTTCAAAAACCCAATAGGGATACATCGGACTGGTTACTGTGTCTGTAAAACCTGATTTTTCCAAAGTTCTGAAATTTCCCAAACCCATTCCAAAAGTGGTTGACATTGCTTTGGAAATAATTTCGCCCGTTTCATTCAAATATTCATTGATTAATTTTCCACCAACACACCAAATTTCTGCATTTGATTGCAAAATATCCAACGATTTTTGCAAATAATTAGAGGATAAAATGTGTCGTGCACCCACAATTTGTATGTAATCAGCAGGAACTTGATAAATACCTATATTGAAAGCGAATGGTGTTAATTTCTTTTCATTATCAACGAGTTTCAAATTTGGAAACTGATTTTCTAAATTTAAAACCAGTTCTCTCGTTCCATCATCGCTCATTCCATCAACGACAAAAACGCTCAAAATGACTTCTGATGTCAATACATTTGTATAGATCGCTTCGATACATTCACGAATGTACAAAACTTCATTTCTACAAGGAATAACAATGGAAATTTTAATCATTTTGTGGATTTAATTGAATTTGAAGGATAGACTTTGAATGAATTACCAATAAACAAATCCAAAAAGTGAAAAATACGATTCCTGTTTGTCGTTGCAAAATTGATTCAAAAAAACAATTAAAAATCAAACATGAAACAACCAAAACCAACAGCCAATTCTGGGTTTTAAAACCTTTTCTGATTGAAAAAATGAGCATAAAAAGAAAAGTAAAAATTCCCAATAGACCAACTTCTAAGCCCGTTTGTAAAAATTGATTGTGTGGATTATATCGAATTTCATGATTTTCATCTTTTTGAGCCAATTCTTTTTGTCCGGCAGCTTTCAATTCCAAACTCAAATATTCGTCAACATTTCCAGTTCCAACACCAAAAGGATGTTTCCACCAAGCTTTTGCAGAAACCGTCCACATGATCAATCTGACTTTATCTCCTGAAGGAACACCTTCCTCTCCTTGAATAAAATCACTTGGATTGGAAATATAATTTTTAAAAGCGACCACTGAATTGTTGATTTCATCTTTGAAAGCAGGAATATTGGTGACCGTAAAATACAGCATGAAAGGCGAAAAAACGAGCAATGAAATGGCAATCCATTTATTTATCTTGATGTAAATCCATCTTAAAATCAGAAAAGAAACAAGCAATATGAAAAATAAAATCCCTGCCATTGCATAACTTAAAAACAACATGACTATCGCAAATAGCAGATAAAGAAAAATCCATTTTCCCGTAAATCCTGGTGACTTTATTTTGTGCAAATACCAAATTCCTGCCATTGAAACCATTGTAAAAGCAGCAAAATAGGTGGGATGATCGATGCAGATGTTACTCGCAGTAAATGCGGTTAATGCATAATGAGTCACTGAATAGACAGCAATTGCCTTAGCAATTCCCCAAATGGAAACGGCTAAAATTCCTAGTGACAAACCAATGATGGGAAATGATAATTTGAATGCAAACTTGGGTCGAAAACTGAATAAAAAAGGCATTAAAATAAACGACAATTTATACTCTAAATATTTCCCAGCTGCGGCTGAATTGTGGGTAAAAAAAGCACCAACAACATAAATGATATAAAGCAAGACAAAGGCAGTTAATACTGAATCAAATTGAAAGAAAAACTGTTTTTTTACCAAACCAAAAACAACGATAACAAACATCGCTAGAAAACCCAAAACCACCAATTTTGGTAAAACGGCAATGAGAAATGCAATCATCAAGAGTGACAGATTGTAAGCCAACGCTATTTTTTGATTTTCCTTTGTTGAATCCATTAATTACACTTTTTAATGGCCTTTAAATAAATACTATCTACTTTTTTCACCACACTCAAATAGTCAATTCCTTGCGCTTTCAATACCTCCAAACCATTAGTTTCACTGATTTTTGATTCAATAATGAATCGAACTTTTTCAGCAATATCAATAGCCTTTTGAGGAACAACAAAACAATTTTGAACATTTTTAATCCGCAACTTTACATCACCTACATCGACCGAAACGATGGGCAAACCACAAGCCATTGCTTCTTTGATCACCATTGGACTTCCTTCGCTGTCAGAACACAAAATAGTTGCAGCACAAGCATTTAAATAAATGGGGATATCATTTGGAGTAACATTTCCATTTAAAGACAAAAGTTCTACATTCAAATCTTTCACCAATTCCACAACTTCATTAGCAATATCTAATCTTTTAATAATTGGATTGTTGGCGTTGAAAAAAAGATAGTTTGTTGATTCATTTAAATTCAGTTTCTTTTTACAATCAGCAATATCTATTTTCTTAAAAAGTCGGGTATTGATTCCTGACGGCACGACTGTAGATTTTTCCTTTCCCAAAGGCAAATTTTCTTGCAATCGCTCGCTGACACAAATTATTTGTTGGGCGCGTTGGGCCGCTTTTTTACTCAGGTATTTTCCCAATTTTTCACGAATCCAATGAATATCGCTTGTATAATTCATGTCGCTTCCTTGAAACGAAACCACAAAGGGAACGTTTTTTATTCTAGAAGCAAAAAACGCATTGATCGTGCCATAATGCGCATGAATTAAATCCGGTTTGAATTCGTTGACCAATTTTTTAAAAGTCTTTAATTGACTAAAAAAACCCTTGATTGAAAAAGCTGTATTAAAAAAGAAAACTTCGTTTGTATGTCCAATCTCAGTCAAATCCTCAACTTGTCTTTTGGCAAAAATAAAAGACGAAGGCGATGGATGATAAGGAATTACATGAATGATTCTCAACTTTCTATCTCCCATTTTTCGACTTAAATTGCTTTATCATTTTACTGACAAATATTGACATAAACACGATAAAGATAGGAATTATGATGCTTTCATACAATAAAGCTTTGAATGATTCAGGACCTGAGCGAACCATCATTGCGCCAAATCCTGTGATGCCACAAAGGGCAATTACTGCAAAAAGTTGGTATAAACCGCGTCTTGATTTGGTGGAAAGATAAAATGGAAAAAGCAAAATCAAAGTGAGAAAAATTGGACCTAAAATCAATCCGAAGTAAGAAAAATTCAAATACCAAGCAGTAATATAATTGATTGTAAAACCTTGACCTTCTTTAAATTTCATTTCTTGAGCATAGTAAGTATAAGCATCTAAAGGTCGATTTTTCACAGAAGTGGAAGGTACAAAAGAGTACAATAGATTCTTGAAACTAAATCCAAGTTTTGGTGAGACATTTTTAGATAAAACACCATACATTGAAAAATGTCCAGCGAATAATTCGTTACTGAAAATCATGTTTGTAAGTGTCAAGGTTATTTTCGTAAAAATAGAATTGTTTTGATAGGCCAAAGAAATGTGGCTATTGCTAATTTTTACTTTCTGATTATTAACTAAAATATAGCTGGGATGAATATTTAACTGTTTGATTAATAAATTCTTATTAATCACTAACGTGTCATATTTTAAAAATAAAACGGTATCTTTCAATGCGTTCTCTTCAATAATAAGGGCAGATTTTTGAGGAGATTTATGAGAAATAAAAGTTCTGTCACTTGAATATAAAATAGCCTCATTCATTTTTTCCTTGGAATTAAGCAAGGAAGTTAAACCTGTTTTGGCTGAAATAACAGGCATCAAACTGCGAATTGGATCGTTTAACATCAAGATAAAAAACCAAACAGCAATCACAGAAAAGTACAACTTTTTATTTTGTCGAATACTTCGAAATGGATACGACATGAGAATCAAAACCAAAATACCACCAAAAAACGATTCGTGGCGAGAGCCAATAATCACTAAATACAAATTACAAATCACAAAAACAGTCCAAAAAAACAATCCAGGTTTTTGAACAACTAAAGATTCCTGTCTTTGCTTTAAATACAAACCAACGTAAATAAAAAGACTCACGATCATGATCCAGCAAGCATATTGGTGTAAAGTGTAACCATTAATTGCGGCAGAACGAATATTTATATAAACCGATTCATTGAGTAGTAAAGAATAAATAATCACATCTTTTACAAGCCACAAAGAAAGAAATAGAAAGAAAATTGCACTTAAAATAAAGATGGTAGGATTAAGATATATTGGAGTATTATCAATTTGATTGACTGACTTCTTCTTTAATTGTTTTAAACCGATCCAAATAAAAATTTGAAAAAGGATAATGAAGACACCATACATCCAAATAGTTTGAAGATACACGCTATCAAAGTGAACATAGAACATTTTTTCAAGTAAATAGTAATACTGAAGTCCTATTTTTTTTCCAAAACCGGTTAATCTATCAAAACTAAACAACCAGCAACCCGCCAATGACCAAAAATAAAAAATGGCTGTAAAAATGGGAAAAACAATGTTTTTTTCAACTTTCCAAATTTTGGTTTGAATCCAAAAAATGGCGATGGAAATGATAATCAATGAAAATAAAATACTCATTTTATTTCTTTTAAGGTAAAGTAAGTTTTTATAAATGTAAGCAATCCTAATAAATTGACAGAAATTACGAAATAATACAAGTAGGTTTTCATTGAAACATCATTGTTATAACCGTACAAAATCAAAAGAACATACACCGACAA
>JBFYPS010000014.1:0-3502 GCA_041303135.1 Crocinitomicaceae bacterium
AATTAGATTAGACCCTTCTTACCGCGTTTTTTGGCAAGATGACACAACCACTGATATTCCTGCAAACTTGAATGAATTTTATGCGCTTTTTGAAAGTTTAGAAAAAGGAAGTGCTGTAAAATTGAAAAAATTTTTAGCAGAAGCAGCTTACAAATATGATGTGGGAATCAATGATTTGGTTTACAAACCAAGTTTAAAATGGGGAGAATTTGCAGACATGCGTATTCTAAAAGGATTGTTTAAAATGCATTTAACATCTTCATTTTCTGGCTACATCAGAAAATATTTCAAAAATCCTAAAATTCATTCATTGCTCGAATTTCCTATTTTGTTTTTAGGAGCAATGCCACAAAAAACGCCCGCGCTATACTCTTTGATGAACTATGCTGACATCGAATTGGGAACTTGGTATCCACAAGGAGGAATGTATAACATCATCGAAGCATTTGAAAAAATTGCGTTGGAACAAGGCGTTAAAATTGAACGTTCGCAAGAAGTGACAGGATTTGAATATACAAACAAAAAAATAACGCATACCAAAACGGCTACGCAATCTTTGGAGAGCGATTATGTCGTTTCAGGCGCTGATTATCATCACACAGACAAAAAGTTAATCAACGGATTTGCGAATTATTCTGAAAAATACTGGGATTCTAGATCCATGGCACCTTCTTCACTCCTGTTCTATCTTGGAGTGAACAAAAAAATTGAAAATTTACTTCACCATAATTTGTTCTTCGATGAACCTTTTGAAGCACATGCAGTGGAAATTTACGAAAAACCAGATTGGCCAAAAGCACCATTATTTTATGCTTGTTGCCCGTCAAAAACAGACCCTACAGTCGCTCCTGAAGGACATGAAAATTTGTTTTTACTCGTTCCGCTTGCTCCAAACTTGAAAGACTCTGAAGAAAAACGCAAAGAGTATTTAGATATATTGTTGGAAAGATTGGAAAAACACACCAAAACTTCCATCAAAGAACACATTGTCTATCAAAGAAGCTATTGCATCGATGATTTTAAGAAAGATTATCATGCATTCAAAGGAAACGCTTATGGTTTAGCAAACACACTCATGCAAACCGCCATTTTGAAACCGAGCTTGAAAAACAAAAATTTGAAAAACTTATTTTATACTGGACAACTAACAGTTCCTGGACCTGGGGTTCCGCCTTCAATTATCTCTGGAGAAGTAGTTGCAAAAGAAGTTTTACGTGAAATAGAAAAAAATAATTAAGAAGTTAATAAATCATTAAACAATTTTTCAAACCAATTGTTAGAGTTAAATTAGCTGAACAAACCGCAAACGAATGAAAAACATATTTGATAATCTGTCCCATGAAATGAGTACTTTAACTACAAAAAAGTATAGTACCTCATTTTCTCTAGGAATCAGTTTTCTGAAAAAGGATTTGCAAAAGCCCATTTATGCGGTTTATGGATTTGTGCGTTTTGCGGATGAAATCGTCGATTCTTTTCATAATTACGATAAAGCTGGTTTATTGGCAGATTTTAAAAAACAAACTTACGAAGCAATAGAAAAAGGCATTTCATTAAATCCAATTTTAAACAGCTTTCAATGGGCTGTCAATAAATACAATATTCCCTTAGATTTGATTGAAACATTTCTGGCAAGTATGGAAATGGATTTGGAATCAGATAAATCCATTTTTGATCAATCCAAATACGAACAATATATCTTAGGTTCCGCAGAAGTAGTTGGTTTAATGTGCTTGAAAATTTTTGTACGAGGTGATGAAACATCCTATCAAAAACTAAAAGATTCAGCCATGAAATTGGGTTCTGCTTTTCAAAAAATCAACTTTTTACGAGATTTGAAAGCCGATTATCAAGATCTTGGAAGAACCTATTTTCCAGGAATTAACATGGATGAATTTTCTGCTTCAGTTAAGAAAGAGATTGAAGAAGACATTGCCAAAGATTTTCATGAAGGATATTTGGGAATAGTTCAATTACCTAAAGATGCAAGATTTGGTGTTTACATGGCATACATCTATTACTATAAATTATTCACGAAAATCAAATCAACTTCTGCAGAAACAATTTTAAATGAACGAGTACGCATTCCAAATAATAAAAAATACAGTTTATTTGTATTCTCCTATTTAAGACATAATCTCAACATGATTTAAAAAATGGTAGAAGATTTAATCGTTCTTGTAAACGAAAAAGATGAAAATATAGGTAGCATTGGCAAATTAGAAGCACACCAAAAAGGACTTTTACACCGTGCATTCTCTATCATAATTTGGAATGAACAAAACGAAATTTTGATTCACCAAAGAGCTTTTGGAAAATATCATTCAGAAGGACTTTGGACAAATACTTGTTGTTCCCACCCAAAAGTTGGAGAAACTGTATTGGAGGCCGCTCATAGAAGATTACAAGAAGAAATGGGATTCGACTGTGAACTTGACCAAAAATTTCACTTTATTTACCAAGTTGAACTTGAGAACCACTTGATTGAACATGAATTAGACCATATTTTGATTGGAAAATTCAACGAAAATCCAAATCCAAATCCTGAGGAAGTGCAAAATTTCCGTTGGATTTCACTTGAAGAATTAAAACTAGAAATCGCACAAAATCCAGAAAGATTTACTTTTTGGTTTAAAGAAATTATCCAACAATACGAAGATCAAATCAAACTATAAGTTCTACTTTTGAGCTAGAAATTTTACAGACATCTTAATAAATTCCCAATGAAAGTTTGCAGAAGAGAAACATTTAATGCCGCTCACCGACTTTTCAATCCCGCTTTTGACGATGCCAAAAATGAACTGATTTTTGGGAAATGTAACAACCCCAATTACCACGGTCACAATTATGTGTTGGAAACTTGGATTGAAGGCGAAATTGACCAAGAAACTGGTTATTTAATTGACTTGAAGATCTTGAGTGACCTCATCCAAGAAGAAGTTTTAGAGGCATTTGACCACAGAAACCTAAACCTAGACAGACCAGAATTCAAAGATTTAATTCCAACAGTAGAAAATATTGCTGTGGTAATTTGGAATAAATTGCGTGCAAAATTGGACTTAAAATACAAATTAGAAATTAGACTTTGGGAAACAGAGAGAAATAGTGTTTTCTACGACGGAAAATAAATTCGATCAGCACTTAGTTTTATGGAAAATGTACTTTTTTGGCACCGCCGAGATTTAAGAATAGATGACAATGCAGGTCTTTTTCGAGCCTTGAAAAGCGGTGGAAAAGTGATTCCATTATTTATCTTTGATGAAACCATTCTCACTAAACTTCCAAGTACAGATCAGCGTGTTATTTTCATTCACCAAACAATCGAAAGTCTAAAAGCTGAGTACAAAAATCTTGGTTCAGATTTGCATGTTTATTATGGAAATCCAGTAGAAATAATCCCTGAAATAGCAATTAAATTTAAAGCAAAAATAGTTTTCACTAACCGAGATTACGAGCCGCTAGCGCTTGAACGAGACAAAACTATTTTTGAACAACTAACAAA
>JBFYPS010000015.1:0-9297 GCA_041303135.1 Crocinitomicaceae bacterium
TGGTAAAGCAATGAATCCAAAAAAGTGAAATAACCTCATGGATAATTAATCCTATTGGAATCGCTTGCTTTACATTCATTTTGAAATTCTCACTTTTGATCTTAATATTTCCTAAAATTTGAATTTCCTCGAAAAGTTGATACCAATAAAGTTTGACTTCCTTCAAATATCTATCAATTGGAACAATTAATTTTCCATCTTCAAATTTTTGCATGTGATTGGCTTGAGCAACAGTTTGAATCGCGTGAATACTTTCTTTGTATGCCAATGAATAATTGTCATCGTTCACATTTTCAAGTTTCAATTTGAGTAAAGAACTCATTAAACTCAAATTATTTTTTAAACGGTGCTGCAGTTCTGCCAATAGAATTTCTTTTTCACGGTTTTTATCAACTTCTAAATTTCTATGTTTTGATTCCTCATTTACTAGATTTTCCAAAAGTGACAATTTTTGAATATTAGCGGAAACGATGAGAAAAATAAAATAAACCATACAAACTACTGAAATTAGCATGTTAATATTAAACATTTCATTTTTCTGTTCAATTGTGAGATTTTCCTTCTCGAAAATTTTATGGTCGGTGATAATATTAATAAAAATCAATATTCCAATCAAAACAAGTTGTGAAATCAAAATGATTCGATCACTTTTTGTTTTAAAATCAAACATATTAGCCACTGCTAAAGAGAGAGGAAAATAATATAAATAACAACCTGAATCAACTCCAGAATAGGAATCAAAAATGAAAACGCCAGTCGTAATTATTGTAAATAAATAAAGAAAAGCAGTTTTCGGAGTGAAATAATAATTAACTGCGAGTGTCAAAAGACTCAATATTGCTAATAATTCAAGAAAAATGGCAGATTCGGGATCACCCATGAAGAAGTCATTTATTCCTGTTGTTAAAAATATCCCACAAGACAATAAACCAAAGATATTTGCTAATTTTACTTTGGATTTTATCTTATCAGTTTTATCAGGTTCCTCTATTGTTTGATCAATAATCAATGTCTTTATATCTTTTGTTAAAAGTCCTAATATAAATAAAGTAAACTGTTAAAAATCAAAAAAAGAAAATAATTATTTGATTTATTAGCCGAATAGGTAACAAAATGCGATAAAGTGTTAAAAAACACCATTCACCTAATAATTTAGTTTGGAAACATTCAAATCAACTAATTCATCGATTCCTGGTAAACTACCAGTTTCAGAATATTGCCAATGAATGATTCTTTTATCGTTGATACACGGAGGTTTACGTGAATAAGCAGCAATCCAAAATTGGTAATCTAAGAAGTCGTTTTGAAATTTAGTTTCGTAAAAATTTAGAGAAGTATAAATAATTGGTTTCATACCTGTTTTCAACTCAACTTCTGTTAACCAAATTTTCATTTTTGCAATCAAATCTTTGTCTGAAAATCCTTCTGTTTCAATATCCAGCACAGGTGGAAGGTCGATGTCTCTTTTTTGCCAAGTATTTAAAAAATGTGCTGCTTGCGGTCGTGGTGGATCAGTAGGAATAAAAAAATGATAAGCACCATTTGGAATCCCCATTTCATTGAGGGCTTTTCTATTTTGAATCCATTTTGTATCCAAATGTGTATTTCCCTCTGTTGCTTTGCAATAAACAAAATGAATAATGCTATCGAAACCTGATTTAACCATCAATTTTTGCCAATCAATATCTCCTTGATGATGAGAAACATCCAATCCAATCGTCGCAAATCCCTCAGGAACTGATTTTCGAAAACTGTCAACGGTCATTACTTTTTTCTCAGAAAAAGTAAAGTAAACGATGATGCCAGAAGTTAAAATTAAAATGAAAAGAGAAATCCATTTCCAATTTTTCGAAGTGCTTTTTGATTTCTTCCTTTTAATCGGCTTGCGCGCTGGTTGTTTCCTTCTAACTGCTTTAATTGGATTTTTTTTAGCCATTTTGTCTCAAAAAAAAAGCGCTATCTCTTTGAAATAGCGCTTTGAATCATGTTTTATTTTTTGAAATTGGGTGCTACTATTAAATCTTTCGTACCGTGATTCCAACTGTAAAATCCTTCACCCGTTTTTACACCTTTTTTTCCAGCGGTCACCATGTTTACCAACAATGGACAAGGTGCATATTTTGGATTGCCAAAACCATCATGAAGTACTTCTAAGATGGCTAAACAAACATCAAGTCCAATGAAATCAGCTAATTGCAATGGTCCCATAGGATGCGCCATGCCTAGTTTCATCACAGTATCAATTTCCTCAACGCCAGCAACACCTTCAAACAATGTATAAATCGCTTCATTTATCATTGGCATTAAAATTCTATTGGCAACAAATCCAGGATAATCATTTACTTCAACAGGAATTTTATTCAATTTTTTTGAAGTTTCCATGATCAAATTAGTCACTTCATCTGTGGTTGAATATCCTCGAATGATTTCAACCAATTTCATTACAGGAACTGGATTCATGAAATGCATCCCAATCACTTTTTCCGGTCTGTTGGTTACTGAAGCAATTTTGGTAATTGATATCGAAGAGGTATTAGATGCTAAAATGACTGAATCAGGAGTTAAATCACTCAATTCTTTGAAAATTTTCAATTTCAAATCAATGTTTTCCGTTGCTGCTTCAACGACAAGGTCCACATTTTTAACACCTTCTGCAATGGAAGTGAAAGTGGTAATATTGTTTAATGTTTCAGTTTTTTGAGCTTCAGAAATTGCTTCTTTAGCAACTTGACGATCCAAATTTTTTGTGATTGTTGCCAATCCTTTGTCTAAAGAAGTTTGAGCAACATCGATTAAAGAAACTTTAAATCCAAATTGAGCAAATGTATGCGCAATACCGTTTCCCATTGTTCCTGCACCTATTACAGCTACGTTTTTCATTGTTATAATTTTAAGAATTGTAAAGATAGTTATTTTAAAATTTTAGAAATTTTTTGAATCAGCTATTTTTAGCTATACATTTCAATTTCTTTTTCAAATTGCTTTAAAGTGTCTGCTGATTCCAACCCTTTAGGAATTAAAATAGCTGTTCTTGCATAGAAATAAAATTGGATATATTTTTCTTCAACGATGATGTTTTTGCATTCCACCCATTGAATGATTTCTTTTTTCGTTTCGTAATTGAAAATTAAATTTGTTTTATTGATCGTAATTTCAACACCATTTTTGATGTAATCATAATAGGTTCTTAGTTGATTCATTGTGAACATCAATTCTTGACTTTTTTTCAATGTGTGTGCTAAAAAAATCAATGAAATCAGAAATAAAACGACACCTATCATTAAGTCGTAGAAATTATTATTTTGACTGTAAACAAAAGCGAATAAAGAACTTATCAAAAGAAAAAGAAATGTGATGATCATCCAAGGAAAAGTACTAAGGTGGATGAAAATATTGGATTTTCTAGTGAATTTTGATTCATAGATTGACCAGTATTCCTCCTCTGTATACTTTAGTTTGAACGTATTTTCCATCGGAATCAAAAATTAGTTTTTCACAATTTTTCTAATGGTTTGGTTACCTGAAGTGCTATTTATTTGAATTAAATACAAACCTTTAATCTCTTTCGACAAATCTATTTGAATACTTTGTTTAAAGGTTTTTTGAGCAATAATTCTTCCTTTTGTATCTAAAATATCAACAGTATAGTTTCCTGCATCTTTCGTTGAAATTGTGAAAATTCCATTATTAGGATTGGGATAAATATCAAGTAAATCACTTTTGTTAATGGTTTCAGTAGATGCCAAAAAATTGTTGTCATAAACGATTGAACCAGCACGATTGATAATCCAATTATTTGGGTCAATACTCAAAATATTTGATACTGATCCCATGTTTTGAATGACAAAATTATCATCGTTTGATTGAATATCAAATCGTATCGTAGTATCCGCCAGACCAGTTCTTGAAAATTTAATTTCCAATGGATTGGTAAATGTTGGAGTTACTGCAGGCATTGAAACAGAATGGGTAATTTTCAATTGCAAATCAGTTCCAATTTTATTCCAGATCAAAGAGTAGGTTGGAAATCCTTCTCCAAAATACCACTCTTCGAAGTTAGCCGTATAATCTATCCCAGTAGCATTTTCTAGCGCTGCTTTGACATCCAATCCAATTGAAACACTGTCTGAAAAAGTGGTAAGATAGTCATTCAATCCTTGAAAAAATAAAGCGTCATTGTTGGCTAAAAAGCGCATGGTGTGAACTATTGCTGCTCCTTTGTCGTAAACCAATCTGCTTGAGAAAATTGCTCCTTCATTCAAACTATCAAGCACCCAAACACTTCCGCCAGGCTGTTGCATGATGTTATTATGTCTGGTATTCATGTCTGCAATTTCTTCCGATGGATACAAATTTTCAAGCATGATATATTCTGCATAGGAAGCAAAACCTTCATTCACCCAAATATCAGCCCAAGAAGCACAAGTTACTTTGTCTCCAAACCACTGATGCGCCAATTCATGCGAAGTAAGCGTTTTTTCAAAAAATCCCTGCGTCGTCATGGTTTGATGTTCCATTCCACCACTTAAAGGCGCCATGCAATGACCATATTTTTCGTCAGCAAAAGGATAAAGGCCAAAGATATTAGAATAAAGTTCTAAAAAATCAACAGTTTCATCAATGTCAGCCTGAAAATTGGGTAATGTTTGTGGATTATTGTAAATAAAATTTTGAATCAAAATTGGATTTGTAGCACCTACAGGATTTGCATAAACGTTGTATTCAACATATTCTGCAACTGCCACTGAAACCAAATAATAATCAATTGGATGACGGTGTTTCCATTCATATCTCGATTTTCCGTTTCCGAGATCAACTACATTTTCTAAAACCCCATTTGAACCCGCTTTGCAAGTTGATGGTACAGTAATTTTTACCGAAACACTGTCAGCTTTGTCGCGCAAAGATTGTTTACATGGCCACCATTCATAGGCGGAAAAAGGTTCGCTCAATGACCAAGTGACTTGATTTCCCCAAGATGGCGAATCGTCATTGGTCATTCCAGAACCTCCCAGTGGATTAGTTACTGCCGTGGGTGGAGTTCCTTGATAATCAGTTGAAATAATAAAACTGCCGCCAGCTAAAAGATTCACAGGAACTTTTATCGCAGAGCCTTGTCTTACATACGGTGTTGAAATTCCATTTAAGCGAATGTCACTGATTGTAAAGGTGTTAAAAAGTTCAAACCAAACAGAATCCAGCGCTTCATTCGCTGTTCCGTATATTTCTCCTGTCCCAGCAATATCAGTCGATAAATTTGTCATTTCTACATCTAATGTATAATAATGAACATTATATCGTTCGGTTTGTGCAATTTGAGCGACAGTTAAACTGGCACTTTTTGCTAAATTTATTTTTGATTTGAGACCAGAACAACTGTGTTCCTTTTTCTGAGAAAACACAGTTAGTGAGCTAATTGCAAAAAGAGAGAGGAGAATTTGTTTTTTCATTATTGCTTGTTTGATTTCAAAAATACAGCTATTGAAATTGAAAAGCAATCTATTTATGTTAAATATGGAATTTGTTAAAAACTAGAATGAAATGGAATTGATATTAGAACAAGAAAGGGAAGATGTAATGTATTTTAAGTCGAACGGTGAACTTCTTGATTCAGATATCTAATTTATAAATGTTTAGATCAAAAAAAATCCTTTCACATTCAATTGCGAAAGGATTTTTTATTTGTTTCAAATGTCTAATGACCTTTTGCAGCCAAATATCTTTCTGCATCTAAAGCTGCCATACATCCTGTACCAGCCGCTGTAATTGCTTGTCTGTATCTTTTATCTGCTGCATCACCAGCAACGAAAACACCGGCAACATTCGTCAAAGAAGTTCCTGGTTGCTCATATTTAATGTATCCTGTTTCGTCCAAGTTGATGTAATCTGCAAAGATGTCTGTATTTGGTTTATGACCAATTGCAACAAAAAATCCTGTGCATGGAATGGTTTTTTCTTCTCCAGTAACACTATTTTTTACCAAAGCGCCAGTAACTCCTTCACCATCCCCTAAAACTTCAACAGTATCTGTGCTGAATAGAATTTCAATATTTGGTGTGTTTTTAACTCTTTCTGCCATAATTTTAGATGCTCTGAATTCATCTTTTCGCACCAACATGGTCACTTTGGTGCAAAGTTTAGACAAATAATGTGCCTCTTCACAAGCTGAATCTCCAGCACCTACAATTACTGTTTCTTGTCCGCGGTAGAAAAAACCATCACAAACAGCGCAAGCAGAAACGCCACCGCCTAATTCTAAATATTTTTGTTCTGAAGGTAAGCCTAAGTATTTTGCGCTTGCTCCAGTAGATATTATCACTGTTTCAGCATGAATTTCCTTTCCGTCATCAGCCCAACATTTATGGATTTCTCCCGAAAAATCTACTTTAGTAATAAATCCAAATCTAATATCCGTTTCAAATCTTTTGGCTTGTGCTTCCAATTCAACCATCATTTCAGGTCCAGAGATTCCATTTGGATATCCAGGGAAATTTTCTACTTCGTTTGTTGTTGTTAATTGTCCACCTGGCTGCATACCTTGATACATCACAGGATGCATATCAGCTCTTGCAGCATAAATTGCCGCAGTATAACCTGCTGGTCCAGAACCAATAATAAGACATTTTACATTTTCGATATTGCTCATTTTGTATTTGTTTGTCAGCAAAAATAAGGTTTTTTTGACGATTTTAGAACGATTATTTTCAATCTAAATTTTACGTAGGAATGTAAGAATTGGAGTTATTAATGCTTCGAAAAGAGCGCTCTAAAAAATAAAAAATCTTATTTCATGTTTTAGGTTTGATATTCCATAAAAGAAGCGTAATTTTGTAGCCCAATTTTGATACAGACAATGATAGATACTGAACTTTATGAAGCGAAAAAATTATATCCATTCCAAGAAAAGACAGTTAAAAATATATTGTCAGAATTAGAGGAAAATGGTTCTAATTTTAATCTATTATTTCAATTACCTACTGGCGGTGGAAAAACAGTGATTTTTTCAGAAATTGCCAAAAGCTACATTGAAAAATGGGGAAAGAAAGTTCTTATTCTAACGCACAGAATAGAATTGTCTGTTCAAACTTCCAAACAACTTAGTGCCATTGGTGTTGAAAACAAAGTCATTAACAGTGATGTAAAAAAACTGGAAGAAAATGAAGATTTTGATTGCTACATTGCTATGGTGGAAACCTTGAATAATCGCTTACATGAAAATGAAAATTTCATTGAAGGTGTAGGTTTGGTTATTGTCGATGAAGCGCATTACAATAGCTTTAGAAAAATATTTCAATATTACCAATCAGCGAATATTTTAGGTGTTACAGCAACGCCTTTGAGTTCAAATAAGGCATTGCCATTAAATGATAATTACAATAAACTATTGGTTGGAGAATGTATTTCCTCTTTGATTGAAAGTGGTTATTTGTCTGATGCAGAAACTTTTACTTATGATGTGAATTTGCATGGTTTGAAAATTGGTTCAAATGGCGATTTCACAGTCAGTAGTTCTGAAATGGTTTATGGTAACTTTTTCATGCAAGAAAAATTACTATTTGCTTACGAAGAAGTCGCTGTTGGAAACAAAACTTTGATTTTTAATTCTGGTATTGAAACATCAATCAGAGTTGAAGAAACTTTCAAGAAAAGAGGATACAAAATCCGTCATTTGGATTCAACCTTTAGTGAAAAGGATAGAAAAGATGTGTTGGAATGGTTTAAAGTTACTCCAGATGCAATATTAAGTTCAGTTGGAATTTTGACAACGGGATTTGACGAACCGACCGTTGAAACAATTATTTTGAATCGTGCAACGCGCTCTTTGACTTTATACCACCAAATGATTGGTAGAGGTTCAAGAAAATTGCCTAATAAAAGTCAATTTAAATTGATTGATCTTGGTAATAATGTGCGAAGATTCGGCTTATGGCAAGATTTTATCAATTGGCAAGATGCTTTTCGTTTTCCCGATAGATTTTTAGAATCAAGACTTTCAGAAGGTGATGATTTAGAATTTGAAGTAGTTTATGAGTTCAACAGAATGGCGCGCGAACGCATGGATGTTGAATTGTTGGACAGTTTCAACATGAAGGATGTATATTACGCTTACCTAGATAAGAGTGAAAAAGGTAAATTGGCCGTTGATGATTCGTTAGAGAATCATTTTCAAGTCATTGTGAAGGCTGCTGCAGATTTTTATGATGGATTGGATTTGCTTGAAATGTTGGGTGAACACATCGAATATCGTTTGAAACAATATACCAAGTGCATTGCGAAAAGTACACCGAATTATTTTAAATATTTGATGGAAACTTACATCAGACAATTGCGCCAAAAATTGAGAGAAAATTTAGAAGACGAATAAAAAAAGTCTATTACCTCTTAAAATCAGTATGTTTTTGTGATTGTGACTGTGTCAAATGCAGTTGTAACAATTGATTCAATTCCTTGTGTTGTCGTGTTTATCACATTGAAAAAATATGAATATGTTGTGTTTGCATCATTTACGCAGTAAAAAGTAGTATCAACGATTCCAACCAAAGTATGCGTCTCAAGTGGACAACATTCGCTACAACCAACTTTTCCTTCTTGCTTGTTGAATGTCAAACCATCACCTATAGTAGCTGGCGCTACATTTGTAAAAACCAATTTTACCCAAGCTTTAGCTGTAGTTGAATAGTTTCTTACCAAAGCACTTTCAGTGGAAAAATCTGAAAAACTAATGTTTTCATTGATTGAAAAATAATTTGCTTTATCAACAGTTAACACATATTTTTCAACTTTTTCCCTGGCAAAAGTAAAACTATATCCTCCATCACTCCCTAATGTTGCTGTTCCAATGACTTTTGGAGTACTTCCGCCTATAGGAACTTGAGTCAAAGTAATAGTCGCTCCAGTTAATCCACCACTAAATGTTGCATCTGAAATTGTTCCGTTTAAAGTAAATTCCAAATTGTTTTTTTTACACGAAAAAATTAAGGTGAAAATCAAAAATAGAAGTGCAATTTTTTTCATCTTTCAAAAATTTGTAACAAAGTAACGAAATATATCGGCTATAAGTATGTATTTTCGCTAAACTATGAAAATTGAGAAAGAGAATCAACTAATAGACACAAAATTTACCACTGCGGCGATTTTTGTGATTATTTTGATAGTTGGTTATTTTACTTTCAATAAAGGGATTCCGTTTATTTTAAATTGGGATTTATTTGGACATCATGCTTATTTAGCCAACCTTTTTCACAACGGAACAGTCCAGATTCAAGATTTAACTTTCTTTGAATCAATTGAAAAACA
>JBFYPS010000016.1:0-4288 GCA_041303135.1 Crocinitomicaceae bacterium
CCTACAGATGGTTTGTGGGAAGATGGTCGAAGCGACGAAGATCAAATTGGCGCAACGTATCCAGAATTGGAGTGGGCGATGGATTTCAAAGGTGATGAAAACGCATTGACCGAACGAGAGAAAGAAGTGTTGGTGATTTACCGCAGATTCAATACCGTCAATAAGCACAAAATGGAAGCGATTCCAGTATGTGAAATTCCAGCAAATCTTAAAAAATAAAATCTAAGCTTATTCAGCTTCAGGCGCCAATCTTAAAACGATTCCGTCGATTTCTTCTGTAATGTGGATTTGACAACCCAAACGAGAATTTGGTTTTACATAAAACGCTTGATCGAGCATGTCTAATTCTGCATCTCCTTGAGGATCAAGTTCAGTGTCAGATTCCAAGTAACACTGACAAGTAGCGCACATCGCCATACCACCACATTCACCTTTCACTGGCAAATCGTAAGATTTACACAATTCCATGATGTTCATGCTCATGTCAGTTGGAGCTATTAATTCGTGTGAAACGCCTTCTCTGTCAATGATTGTTACGGTAATATCTGCTGCCATTTTTTTGAATTTGGGTGTAAAGATATTGGTTTCTTTTGGAAATAAAAAGCACAAAAATCCTCATGTGAAGCGAATTTACAATACCCAATCAAATAAATATTTTTCGTCATGCTCGATATTAAATTTGTCTAGCAGATCCAAATATTCTTTTTTAAACGTTTGCATTTCATGGTGTTTCTCCTGATTTAATACATAATTGATTACATTTTCTAAAGCCGAAAAAGAATAAGAAAATGCCCCAAAACCTTCTTGCCATCGAAATTTTCCGTGAATGAGATTTTTTTCGTTGATCCACCTCGACGAATTCGCTTTGATGTCTCGCACAAGGTCTGAGATGGAAATATTCGGTTTAATGCTAATCAGAATATGGATATGATCTGCAACACCACCAATGGCGTATACTTTTTGTTCTTTTGCCGAAATTGTTCCACAAATGTATTTGTGCAATTCATCTCTCCATTCTTTTTGAATCAGGTTTTGCCGTCCTTTCACGGAAAAAACAATTTGAATGTAAATTTGTGAAAATGTATTAGCCATTTTTTTGGTTTTAAGTTGTTAATCAGTTAATTTTCGTTTTATTTTTCAGGTAGGTAAAATTTACGTCAAAGCGCAAATCACGATGTTGTTTAACTAAAGATAAGAATTATTTTCTAAATCTCAAAATTCTTTTTGCCTAAAAAATTACAAGTATGTCGCTCCTCTGGAGCTTGAAGGAATCGGTAGTCATTTTTTTATGAGACAATACCCCGCTGGGGCATGTCGACCCAAAAACAAAGCTAGTTCGTCCATCAACAAGCTCCATCGGAGCGAATTACACAAGCTCCATTAGGAGCGCCATATCAATAGCTCCGTAGGAGCGTTATATTGATTCAACCCAAATCCCCCAATAAAAATCATATAATTTCCCATTTCCAAAAATTGCCCCTACCTTTGAAAAAATATTAAATAGATTACATGAAAATCACCTATTCCATTGATGAAAATGATTATTTGACGTTTCAATTATACACGGCGTCGAATTCAGCGTTGGTTAAAAAGCGTCGATTTATTTCTCGTTTGGTGCCTGCGATTGCGTATCTGTTATTGGCAGTTACGTTTTTTTACCAGGGAAATATCACCATGATTATCGCTTTTGGAGTGTTGGCGTTGGTTTGGTATTTTTTGTATCCTTTTCACGATAAAAATGTGTACAAACGACAGTATCAGAAGTTTATCAAAGAGAATATGAACAACAAATTTGGTCGTCCAGCGACTTTGAGTTTTGAGGCTCCTTTGGTGAAAGCGAAAGATGAAGTTTCAGAAACGAAAATCAATTATTCCGAAATTGAATCGATTACGGAGATTCCTGAAATGTTTTTGTTGAAATTGAAAACCAATCAATCGTTTATTTTACCCAAAGATAAAATCGAAAACTGGGAAGCTTTGAATCCGTTTTTTGAATCTTTCGAAGCCAACGAAGGAGTTCCATTTTACGTTCTTTCAAATTGGAAATGGAAGTGATTTTATCACAAAAGTGTCGAATTTGAGCCTTGAACTGTCGAACTGTCTAAAAAACTGTAAAACTGACAGACAAAAATGGAAAGATTGTTTGTAATAATTGAAATTTTCCAGTGGCATCATTCTTGACTTTCGAAAGTTGATAAATATTTAAGATTTTATTCTTCAAAAGGAATTCAATCCTATAAATAGAATGTATATTTACGTCTCAATGGCAATTTAAAAAATGAACAATATGTTTGGAAACGACGAATTTAAAAAATACGCGACAAAACATCAGGGAATCAGCAGTATGTCTCTGAATAGTTATATTGAATCTTCTTTGACACCTTATATCATCGAAGAAAGACACATGAATATGACTCAAATGGACGTTTTTTCTCGTTTGATGATGGATAGAATTATCTTCCTAGGAACAGGAATTAATGACCAAGTTGCGAATATTATCAATGCGCAATTGTTGTTTTTGGAATCAGTAGATCCTAAAAAAGACATTCAAATTTACATGAATTCACCAGGTGGATCTGTTTATGCAGGTTTGGGAATTTACGATACGATGCAATACATCAAACCAGATGTGGCAACAATTTGTACAGGAATGGCAGCTTCTATGGGCGCAGTTTTATTGTGTGCAGGAGCTGAAGGAAAACGTTCAGCGTTGAAACACTCTCGTGTGATGATTCACCAACCAT
Source organism: Crocinitomicaceae bacterium (assembly GCA_041303135.1). Lineage (GTDB taxonomy): Bacteria > Bacteroidota > Bacteroidia > Flavobacteriales_D > Crocinitomicaceae > JAQVCM01. The sequence continues at coordinate 2,745 of JBFYPS010000016.1, forward strand.
TGGGCGGTGCGCAAGGTCAAGCTTCTGATATCGAAATTACTGCACGTGAAATCGGTAAATTGAAAAAGGAATTGTATGACATCATCGCATATCATACAAAACAAGATTACGATAAAGTACATGCTGATTCAGACCGTGATTATTGGATGACATCAGAAGAAGCAAAAGCTTACGGAATGGTAGATGAAGTTTTGGTGAGAAATCCAAAATAAATCACTTATAATTAATTATTTAAAGGTCATTCGTCAGTTGGCGGATGGCTTTTTTTGTCAAACTAGAATATGTCAAAAAAAGAAACATCTTGTTCGTTTTGCGGAAGACCGCGCTCGCAAGTAGGAATGTTAATCGCTGGATTATCAGGCCATATTTGTGAAAGTTGTATTACGCAAGGTTATTCAATTGTTGAAGAGGAATTTAAAGCAAACAAAACAGATGCTTTCAAGGAAGCACCTTTGAATATCTTGAAACCTATTGAAATCAAATCTAAATTGGATGAATATGTAATCGGACAAGAGGATGCGAAAAAAGTATTGTCTGTTGCGGTTTACAATCATTACAAAAGATTGAATCAACCAGTGACAAAAGACGATGTGGAAATCGAAAAAGCAAATGTGATTTTGGTTGGTCGCACTGGAACGGGAAAAACGTTGTTGGCGAAAACCATCGCTCGTTTGTTGAATGTTCCATTTTGTATCGCTGATGCGACTGTTTTAACTGAAGCAGGTTACGTTGGTGAAGATGTGGAAAGTATTCTTTCTCGCTTACTTCAAGCTGCGGATTACAATGTAGATTCAGCGCAAAGAGGAATTGTTTTCATCGATGAAATTGATAAAATTGCACGAAAAAGCGACAATCCTTCGATTACGCGTGACGTTTCAGGAGAAGGAGTACAACAAGCTTTATTGAAACTATTGGAAGGTTCAGTTGTCAATGTTCCACCGCAAGGAGGAAGAAAACATCCAGAGCAAAAAATGATTCAAATCGATACTAAAAACATTTTATTTGTTTGTGGTGGTGCGTTTGATGGAATTGAAAAAATCATTGCACGAAGAGTTAATACCCAAACAATTGGTTTTAGTAGTAACGATGATGTGCGCATTGATGGAGATAATTTCTTAAAATACATCAATCCAACTGATATCAAGACTTTTGGATTGATTCCAGAGTTGATTGGTCGTTTTCCTTCTTTGACTTACTTAGAGCCGTTGGATGCGAAAAGTTTGAAAAGAATTTTGACAGAACCAAAAAATGCGTTGATCAAACAATATGTTCGTTTGTTTGAAATCGACGGAATCAAATTGGCTTTTGACGGTGATGTATTGGATTTTATCGTTGAAAAAGCGATAGAATTTAAATTAGGAGCCAGAGGATTGCGTTCGATTTGCGAAGGCATTTTAAACGAGGCAATGTTTGATTTGCCATCCAAAAAAATCAAAGAATTCAGGGTTTCTGCGGACTACGCGAGAGAACAATTTTCGAAATCTAAAGTAGCACGTTTGAAAGTAGCTTAATAGCAGAATTATTAAATATTAAAAGTCCATTGT
>JBFYPS010000017.1:0-3182 GCA_041303135.1 Crocinitomicaceae bacterium
CGAGTTTCTTGAATTTTTCTCGAACTTCTTCATCTGAATGGGCTGAACCAAATATGATTTTTTGATCTCCAACAAGCGGTATCAGTACAAAGTCACCATTTTTCTTCAAGTGAATCTGGCCAATTAATGACTGCATGACGGGATCGTTGCAAACATAACTTGAAATTCGATACACATCATCTAACTTTCGAATACTTTTCAAGGAATCGTTGTTAATAATTTCTTGAACATTTAATGAGTTAATTCTGTCTGGAATATAACCCGTAACAACCACAACTCGAGCAGTATGCAGATTGGAAACTTTCATGATTACACCGTCCTCATCCAAGTAAAAACTTTCATTGTATTTATTGAAAATTCGGGCGATTGGTTTTCGAACTGAAATTTCAATTGTCCACTCATTTCCGATACGCGTAAAAACTTTTACATCTTTTACTTCAGACATTTTTCGGATATAGTTTTCAATTGCTGAAACGTCCAACTCTTCATGCTTTTGTCCCGAATAAAAAAAGCCTTTGCGCTTCAAACGTGTGTGCAACTCATCCTTTGTCAAAAAAGCATGTTCCCCCTTTACATGGATGATGATATTTGGTTTATCGACTTCCGTTGCACGCTGTTCACTTTGAACGATAAAGATCAAGACAATCATTCCAAGTCCCATCGCTAACCACAATCCCTTTTTTAACCACGTCTTCATATCAGTGCATTTTTAAGGGGTTCTACAATTCGATCTATATCACCTGCGCCAATAGTTAAAATAACTCCAGATTCAATTTTTGACAAATATTCCAATGCTTCACTTGGCGTCAATAACATTTTTGATGGTGCACTAATTTTTTCAAGCAGTACATCACTTGTAACCCCTGCAATAGGTTCTTCTCTTGCTGGATAAATTGGCAATAAAATAACTTCATCTAAAGCTGACAATTCCTTGGCAAAACCTTCAAAAAAGTCTCGTGTTCTTGAAAATAAATGTGGTTGAAACACTCCAGTAATCTTCTTTCCTGGATACAATAATCGAACAGAAGAAACGAGTGCATGAATTTCTGTTGGATGATGCGCATAGTCATCAATATAGACTAAATCCTCTTTTTTAACCTTATACTCAAAACGTCTTTTAACACCTAAAAAACTACTTAATCCCGAACGGATTTCCTTTTCACTCAAGCCTAAAAACTCCGTCAAAGCAATACAAGCAACAGCATTCTCAGCGTTGTGTATTCCTGGAATTCCAAGCTGAACATTCGGCATGATTCCATTTGGAGTGCGCACATTCATTAAAAACTTACCTTCAACAAAACGCAAATCGTTACCCGAATAATCGGCGGTTTTGGACTCAATTGCATAACTGATGGTCTTAGCTTTTGAAGAAACTTCCAAGCCTTCCTTTTTAACCAAGCATCCTTCCGTTTGAATCAATTGGGCATACATTTGAAAACCTTCTAAAAAGACACTTGCATCACCATAAATATCTAAATGATCGGGATCTGTAGAAGTAATTATAGAAGCAAAAGGTGTCAATTTCAAAAAGGAACGGTCAAATTCATCCGCTTCTATAACCGTATATTCACTCGTTGGATTTAAAACCAAATTCGAATTGAAATTAGTTGCTATTCCACCCAAAAAGGCATTGCATTTCAACTGAGATTCATTTAAGATATGGGCCAACATCGAACTGGTTGTTGTTTTCCCATGTGTTCCTGCAACACCCAAACCTTTCGATTGCCGTGTAAGCAATCCAAGCACTTCAGAACGCTTAAATAATTGTGCTTCTGCGTTTTGAAAGAACAAGAGTTCACCCAAATTCTTTGGAATTGCAGGCGTATAAATAACCAATGTTTGTTCCTTTACTTTAAATTGTGCGGGTATCGAAGGACCGAAATCTTCAAAGTGCACCTTGATTCCTTCGTTTTGAAGTTCATCTGTTAAAGGAGATGGAGTTTTATCATAACCCGCAACTTCCCATCCAATTGCATTGAAGTAGCGTGCCAAAGCAGACATTCCAATACCTCCAATACCAATAAAATAGGCTCGGTTGAATTGAGATAATTGTATGTTGTCTAACTTATCCATTGACTATTTGGCGATTTTTTCAATTTCATCCACAATTGATTCTGTAGCTTTCGGTTTTCCCAACTTGGTGATTTCCGCTGCTAACTCAGCACGCAAAGGCTCATTATCCAATAAACCAATTGCTGTTGGGATCAACTTTTCTTTCGCTTCAATATCTATTACCAAAAGGGCTGCGTTTTTATCGACCAAAGCCATGGCATTTTTAGTCTGATGGTCTTCTGAAACATTTGGACTAGGTACCAAAATGATTGGTTTGGCAATCAAGCATAATTCTGAAACAGAAATTGCTCCAGCGCGTGAAATAATGACATCTGCTATTGCGTACGCTAAATCCATTCGGTCAATAAACTGCACCATTTTGATGGAATCAGTTTCTTTTCCATTTAGTTGTTCTGACAAACTTTCGAAATACAGCTTTCCGCATTGCCACAACACTTGAACATTGTTGTCTTGCAATAAATTATAATGTTCCATCATCGCTTGGTTCAAGGTTCGTGCCCCCAAACTTCCACCAATGACTAAAATTGTTTTCTTCGCTGAATCCAAGTGATAAAAATCAAATGCCTCTTGGCGCTTACCTTCTATGTTCACCATTTCAAAACGAACTGGATTCCCTGTCAATCGAATTTTCTCTTTCGGAAAAAAGCGCTCCAAACCTTCATAGGCAGTACAAAGCGAATTCACATTCTTAGCAAGTAGTTTATTCGTTTTTCCAGGGAAAGAATTTTGTTCTTGCACCAAGGTTGGAATACCTAACATTGTTGCCGCTTTTAAAGTCGGGCCACTGGCATAACCTCCAACACCAATTACCACTTGCGGTTTGAAATTCTTTATGATACTTCGCGCTCCTAAAAGACTCTTAATAATTTTAAAAGGAAGTAAAAAATTGGAAAATGTCAACTTTCGTTGTAGTCCAGCGATTGTTAATCCTTCGATTTTATATCCTGCAGCTGGAACTTTTTCCATTTCCATTTTGCCTTTGGCACCAACAAACAAAATTTCAGCAGAAGGATTGCGGCGTTTGATTTCATCCGCAATAGCGATTGCAGGAAAAATATGTCCACCCGTTCCACCTCCAGAAATAATTACTCTATTCAAACTCATAGTGC
>JBFYPS010000018.1:0-2521 GCA_041303135.1 Crocinitomicaceae bacterium
TATCAATTCCCAATGCGTTGTGATTCATGACTTTGATTTCTAATTTTAGGTATTTTTTTATTTTTTGAAAAGCTAAAAATACGTGTTATTTTTAACATCAATCGGAGAAATACGTTTGTAAAAGTCAATTCACTTCAAATCGCTGAGTAAATCCAACAAATTTTCTTTGGTTAAATTTTTGAAAAATCCTGATTCATTGGTGATTAATTCATCCGCAATTATTTTCTTCGATTCTTGCAAAATCCTGATTTTATCTTCAATCGTATTTGGACAAATTAATCGGATTGCCAGCGTGTTTTTTGTTTGACCAATGCGATGAACGCGATCAATCGCTTGATTTTCAACAGCAGGATTCCACCATGGATCGACCAAATAGACGTAATCTGCTTCGGTTAAATTCAATCCTGTTCCACCTGCTTTTAAGCTGATTAAAAACACTTTAACTTCTTTGTTTTCTTGAAATTCTCGTACAACAGCCTCTCGATTGGTTGTTTTTCCTGTCAGATAAGCAGTTTGGATTTTGCGGTCTTTCAATTCTTTGTGGATTAAATCCAACATCGTTACAAATTGAGAGAAAACCAAAATTTTGTGTGATGGCGCTTTGTTGGTAATTTGTTCAAGCAACATTTCCAATTTTGCAGACGGAATTCCTTGTGATAATTCATCCGCCAACACGGGCGCATCACAGATTTGACGCAATTTAGTAAGCCCTTTCAAAACGTACATCGAATTTTTGTTCAAATCGAATTTGTTTGAATTTTCGATGTATTCGCGGAAGTCTTTTTCGTATTGATCATACATTTTTCGCTGCTGCGTTTCCATTTCGCAAAAAACGACAATTTCCTTTTTCTCAGGCAATTCTGGCGCGACTTCTTCCTTGGTTCGACGCAACAAGAAAGGTTTGATTTTCTGTTGTAATTCCTCGGTTCGTTTGTCATTTTTGAAATGATCCACCGGCGCCAAATAAACGTCTTTGAAATATTGCTTATTTCCCAATAATCCTGGACAAGCGAACGAAAATTGCGCAAACAAATCAAAAGTGCTGTTTTCGATTGGTGTTCCAGTTATGGCGATTTTATTGCGGGATTGCAGCAATTTCACTGCTTTGTATCTTTCTGTTTCCGGGTTTCGAATGTTTTGTGATTCATCTAAGAAAATGTAGTTGAAAACATAATCTTTAAATAAATGAATGTCAGACATTAAAGTTCCATAGGAAGTTAAAATAACTTCGTTTTGATCAAATTTATTTGATTTTTTGCTTCGCTGATTTCCGTGGTGAATCGTGAACTTGAGTGATGGTGCAAACTTCTGAAATTCCGCTTTCCAATTGAAAATCAAGGTTGCAGGAACGACCAAAAGATTGACATTGAAATTGACTTTCTCTCTTTGAAGTAAAATAAAAGCAATGATTTGAATCGATTTTCCCAATCCCATGTCATCGGCCAAAACACCACCAAAATTGAAATCATCTAGAAAATTCAGCCAATTTAATCCAGATTTTTGGTAGGAGCGAAGTGTAGCTTTCAGTGAACTAGGAACTTGTACATCTTGAATTGAACTGAAATCTGCGAATCTTTGACGATAAACGGCCAATTCTGCAGCCACTTTTTCATCGATTTGCTCTGTTTCAAAAATTGTTTCAACGGCCGAAAAATTGATTTTTGGAATTTGAATGTTCTTTAAATCAATGATTTCACCAGAATTAAAGTAACGTTTGAATTTCTCAATCCAATCTTTGGGCAAAATTCCCATAGTTCCATCATCGAGTTTCACATAATTGCTTTTGTTGCGAATCGATTTTGCCAATTGTTTCAAGGAAGCATTTTGATTCCCATATTTCACTTGAACTTCTGCATTAAACCAATTGATTCCACTCAGAACTTTGATGTCAATTTTCACTTTGTTTGGATTCAACTTATTGCCTTGCAACTGATTAAATCCATGAATTTGAATGTTATTTGATTGCCAAGATTCGAAAGTATTCAAAAACCAATCTTCTTCCAAAAAGTGCTTTTTATGCAGGTAGAAATAAGTGAATTCATTTTCTAGTTGTTCTTCAAAATAAGGATGTTGTCTGTAAATCAATGCAGTAAATCTTATTTCTTCCGCTTGATTTCTTTTCACAAGGAACTCTTTTCCTTTGTCGTCTCTAAGCGAAATCACTTTTTTAGAACGAATTGGAACTTCGATTTCTCCGTAGCGAATGACTGGAATGATATCTACAAAGTTCTCTGAATCAACTAAATAAATTATTTTTTCAATTTCGTCTAGTTGTTCTTTTTGAATTTGTTTTTTGCTTGCTTTTGGGAGATGCGTGTATTCGATTTCAATCTTAGCTTCCAATTTTTCAAGAATTTCAGACTTAAAAGCGTCGAATTTTGATTGGTGAATTTGCCATTTATTGTCTCTCTTTTTGAGCATTTCCAGCACATTCAGCGTTTGCATTTTATCAGTCAAATAGAAAGTTTCACCCAAATGCAAAAATCGATTGAAGCGAATTATAATTTGTTCTACGTCATAC
>JBFYPS010000019.1:0-7340 GCA_041303135.1 Crocinitomicaceae bacterium
TTTTACAAAGATGTTGCTGGTCAATGGTACGGAATCTACTTTTTTAAATCTTTGCCATCGATAATCAATTACGCAATTATCAAAAATGGTACTGCAGGATTGCATTTGACAGCCAACAATGAAGCCAATTTACCCAATGAATTCAATGTTACAGTAACTAACACTAAAATCTCCAATAATGCGAGTTATGGCGTTTTTCTGTATGACAGTCCAAAAATAAAAATGGAAAATTGTATTGTCTCGAAAAACGGAATTCATGCACTTTTCCTTTTACGCGGTGGTTCTTACGACATCAATCACTCCGATTTATTGGGTTACGGAAGCTCTGGTCAAACGCCAGCAATTGGAATTAGAAATTACTATAATGGAATTGCCAGTGGAATTGGTTTTGGAGAAATTAAAAATTCTATCATCTACGGTTCTCAAACGAGTGAAATTGCTTTCGATACAGTGAATCCGAATAACGATCCAACTTTATTAAACATCGCTTTCAAACGTTGTTTGATCAAATTAGAAACTCCTTCAACGAATGTGATGTATCAAGACCAAATTGTTTGGAATACTGATCCAATTTTCACCAATGTTTCAGAAGGTAATTTCAAACCTGTACCTACTTCGCCAATCAATGGCTTAGCAAATCCCTTATTCACGCTGCCTTCTGACATCGATGGTTTGCCAAGAAATATGGCTAATCCTGATTTGGGCGCCTACGAATTCTAATTTCAAATTCAACGATGATACAATCTCCACTTGCTGAAAGAATGCGTCCGAAAACATTGGACAAATACATTGGTCAGCAGCATATTTTAAAAGAAGGAGCATCATTACGTAGCGCGTTGAATGCAGGAATGATTCCTTCGATGATTTTGTGGGGACCTCCAGGAGTTGGAAAAACAACATTGGCTTTTTTGATTGCCCATGAACTGAAAAGGGAAATTCATGTACTTTCTGCTATTTCTTCTGGTGTGAAAGATGTGCGTGAAGTGATTCATCGTGTTGAAAATGCTGGAATGTTTCAGCAAAAAGGAGTTATTTTATTTATTGACGAAATTCATCGCTTTTCTAAAGCACAACAAGATTCATTGTTAGGAGCGGTTGAAAAAGGAATTGTTACATTGATTGGTGCTACAACAGAAAATCCGTCCTTTGAGGTGATTTCAGCCTTGCTCTCCAGGTGTCAAGTTTATACGCTTCAATCTCATTCCAAAGAAGATTTATTGGCACTTCTCAAACAAGCAATTGCTGAAGATTTTGAATTGAAGAAATACAAAATCAATTTGAAAGAAACCAATGCTTTGTTGGCAATTTCAGGTGGAGATGCAAGAAAATTATTGAATGTTTTTGAAATTATCGTCGGTATTCACCACAACAAATCTGAAATCATCATTACAGATGAAATGGTTTTAAAATCTGCGCAACAGAGTTTGGCGATGTACGACAAAGATGGCGAACAACATTATGACATCATTTCTGCGTTCATCAAATCAATTCGGGGAAGTGATCCAAATGGCGCAGTTTATTGGTTAGCGAGAATGATTGAAGGTGGAGAAGATCCTAAATTTATAGCGCGTAGATTATTAATTTCAGCCAGTGAAGACATTGGTTTAGCAAATCCAACAGCCTTGGTGATGGCGAACAATACTTTTCAAGCGGTGAATACCATTGGTTGGCCTGAATCTAGAATCATCTTATCACAATGTGCGATTTATTTGGCGACTTCGCCCAAGGGAAATGCAGCGTATATGGCTATCAATCAAGCGCAACAAATTGTTAAAGAAACAGGAAATTTACCTGTCCCGTTGCCACTGCGCAATGCACCCACTAAATTGATGAATGAATTGGGCTACGGCGATGGATATTTGTATTCACATGATTTTCCTGGTAATTTTGTTCAACAAGAATTTCTACCAGAAGCAATCAAAACAACCAATTTCTTCAAAGCAGGAAGTAGCAAAAAAGAGCAAGAAATTGCAGAAATTATCCAAAAACTTTGGACCAATAAATACAAGTAATGTTCGCCAAAATCGCATATTATATTTTGGTTTATCCAATTTCTTTGCTTCCACTGCGAATCATTTATTTATTGACAGATTTTTTCTTTTTCCTAATAATCACGATTGTTCCCTATCGAAAAAAGGTAATTGAAGGAAATTTAAAACGCTCTTTTCCAGAAAAATCAGCTCGTGAAATCAAGAAAATCAGAAATCAATTTTACAGACATTTCACGGATTTATTGGCTGAAGGTGTTAAAAATTTAAGTATTTCAGAAAATGAATTGCGCCGAAGATTGACTGTCCAAAATCCTGAATTGATGAATGAACTTTTTGAAAAAAATCAAAGTGTTTTGCTCGTTTCTGGTCATTACAACAATTGGGAATGGTTGATTACTGGTCAAAATTTATTGTTCAAACACCAAGCTGTAGGAATCGGAATGCCCATGACAAGTGCTTTTTGGGACAAAAAAATCAATAAACAAAGAAGTCGTTACGGAATGAAAATTTTGAACTCAAAAAATGTGCGAACAACTTTTGAGGAAATGAAAAATGACGTTTTTGCGACTTTGATTTTATCAGATCAATCACCGGGAGACGCACGAAAAGCTTACTGGATGGAGTTTTTGAATCAAAAAACAGCAGTTTTGTTTGGTTGTGAGCAAATGGCGCATCAATACCAACAGGCAGTCGTTTTTTTCGTTTTGCACAAAGTCAAACGCGGACATTATTCTATGGAATTAAAATTGATTACAGACAATCCATCCTCCAAAAGTTGGGGAGAAATTACTGAAATGCACACCCAATTATTGGAGCAGGAAATCATTCGAAATCCACAATTTTGGCTTTGGTCTCACAAAAGATGGAAACGCGAAATACCAACTGATTTAGAAAGCCTTAAATTGGAACAAAAATCTAAATTTGAAGCGAAATTCACGCAATCAAAATATGAAGAGTAAACTTAACTATATCGCTATTTGTTTTGGAATTTTGATTCTTCAATCATGTTGTCGTTACCGACCTATACCTTGGGAAAATCCGAACTTCAAATATGCTTCCGATTCAACCTATTCACGCGCAATTACGAGTGATTCGAAAAACCTATACATAGGGAATTCTGATGGTTTCATTTACAAAGTGAAACTTAAAAATTTCAAATCAAAACAAATTTCGAAGAAACCGATTGCTGAAATTAGAGACATTGCCTTAACGGGAAAGAAAACTTTGGTTGCGATGCAATCGAATGATTCTAGTGTTGTGTTGAATCTAAAAAATCGAAAAGAACTAACACAATCGATTTCAAATAAAGCAATATTTTTGGATGGAATGGATATTTTGCCATCTGGTGTTGGTTTTTTGATGGGAGATCCAGTTGATGGATTTTTTACGTTATACAAAACCGCTGACTTTGGTTTACATTGGACTGAAATTTCGCCTAAATTGCCCGCAGAAAGTGGAGAAGCTGGATTTGCAGCAAGCGGATCGACGGTTCATTGCATAAACGATTCGACTTTTGCATTTGTGAGTGGAGGAATGAAAAGTAGGTTTTTTAAAACAACAGACGAAGGAAAAACCTGGCAAATTACCGAGTTAAATTATCCGAAATCAAATGGAAGCGGTCCTTTTTCTTTGTGTTTTATAAATGAAAAGGATGCTGTAATTGTTGGCGGCGATTATACCCAACCTAAAAATTCTGAAAATACAAGTTTTTATTCTTCAAATGGAGGTTTGACTTGGTTGCCATCAGAAAAACCTACGCAGGGATATCGTTCATGTGTCATTTTCTGCGAAGGAAAGTTATATGCCTGTGGTACAACAGGAATAGATATTTCGTTAGACCACGGAAAAAATTGGGAGACTATGACACTTACGGAAGGAAAAAATTACTTTGCAATGCATGAGAGAAATGGTGTTATTTATGCCACAGTGCCAAATGGTAAGATTGAAATAATTCAAATCAAAGCATCGAAGAAAAATTTCAAATAAATTGACTTATTTCTTGTTAGGAATCAAACTCATGGCACGTTCGGTAATTGCAGTAATCGACAAACTTGGATTTACACCAATATTCGCTGAAATCATACTTCCATCGCAAACAAGCATATTTTGGTAGTTGAAAACGTGATTATTAGAATCAATCACGCCTTCATTTTCATCTTTACCCATGCAAGCACCGCCTAAAATATGTGCGGTAGTTGGAATTCCAAAAAGTGTTTCACTGCTCATTACCATTGCTTTTCCATCAATGATTTTTTCTACTTTTTTCGCAATCGATTGGGCAATTGGATTGAAAGCTGTTGGTGCTTCACCTGCTTCAATTTTTGTTCTTTTATAACCCAACTTTGTTCGTTTCATTTGCAAAGTGGAATCAATACTTTCCATGTAAAGCAAAATATGGGTTCTTTTACTCCAATCATCCACAAAAAATGCTTTGAAATTATCTACAGGATGAGAAACCAAATCTTTTATCATTCTGAAAAAGCGAACTCCAACTGATTTTCCTTGCACCATGGGAGCCATAAAAATGCGCCAAAATCCTGAGCCATCTGAATATTTCACGGGTTCAACATGACGATTTTCGTCAATATTTATGATTGATCCAATGGCGATTCCTTCCGAAAAAGAAGTGTTTTTATCAAAAGTGGTGACTCCGATCAAACTTTCAGAATTGGTTCTGATTCCTTTTCCTAATGTGTCTGAAAGATTGGGCAAGGAATTTTCTTTCAATTTCAAAAGTAAATCCATTGTACCTAAAACACCGCCAGCAAATATGACACCTTTGGTCGTAACTGAACCTTTTTTCGGGAAACTTTTGAGCGATTCTTTAAATTTGATTTGATAGCCCTCGCTCCCATCTTCATTCATAGGAATTACATCATATACAATGGTTTCTGCTTTGATTTCACAGCCAAGTTGTTGTGCCAAATGCAAATAATTTTTATCCAAGGTGTTTTTCGCATTGAAACGACAGCCTAACATACAGCCACCGCACAAATTACATCCAGTTCTGTCAGGACCTTTTCCCTCAAAATATGGATCTGAAACAGTTTCTCCAGGTTTGCCAAAATAGACCGCAACATCTGCTTTCTCAAACCCTTCTTTCTTGCCCATTTCTTCAGCTAAGGTTTGCATCACTTTGTCGCTTTTACTCATGTAAGGATGAATTTCGGCGCCCAACATTTTCTTAGAAATTGCATAAAAAGGTTGCAATTCATTTTCCCAATCGACCAATCCTTGCCACGATCCAGAATTGAAAAACCCAGCTTTGGGAATCGGTAATGTGTTTGCATATACAAGTGAGCCACCACCAACTCCTGTTCCGCTTAACACCGCGACATGGCGAAAAAATGTCAAATTAAAAATCCCTTGAAAACCCAATTTGGGCGCCCACATCCATTTCTTTAAATTCCAATTGGTTTTAGGAAAATCTTCAGGTTGATTGAACCATTTTCCCTGCTCTATTACCAATACTTTATAGCCTTTTTCAGAAAGTCGAAGAGCAGAAACAGAGCCTCCAAAACCGCTTCCAATAATTACGTAATCATAATCAAATTGATTATTCATCATTTCAAATAATTAAGTTTAAGCCAGTGAATTTCCTTCAATGGATTTTCTATATTTTTCAATTCGAGGATTCATCACGCGAAACCAAAGCGGCGGTACCATTGCCAATAATAACATTCCAGGATAACCAGTTGGCATTTGTGGACTCTCATCAAAATGTCTCAGAATTTGGTATTTTCGACTTGCAATGTAATGATGATCTGAATGACGCGAAAGTTCTAATAAAACCATGCGTCCCACAGGATGATTTGAATTCCAAGAATGAATTGGAAGTGTTCGCTCGTATCCTTTTTCTTTCTTTTTTCTTCTTAATCCATAGTGCTCTATGTAGTTCACAGTTTCTAAAAGCAAAATTCCCAACGTTGCAGAAATCAGAAAAAAGAGTGTTGTTTCCATTCCAAAAAAGTAGAAAATCAATAAAACCAATGTAATTTGAAGTAATTGATATACAATCATTTCGTTTTTGAAACTCCAAAATGATACATTCAATCTTTTGAGTCTTTCAGTTTCTAGTTTCCAAGCAGAAACAAAACTTCCATATATTGATCTGAAATAGAAAAGATATACGATTTCTCCCAACCTGCTTGACGCAGGATCTTCGTCGGTGGATACATTTTTGTGGTGTCCGCGATTGTGTTCGATGAAAAAGTGCATGTACAATGTTGTCAACAAAAGCATTTTGCTCATTAATTGTTCATACCAAGTGACACGGTGTCCAAGTTCGTGCGCTGCATTGATTCCCAAAATCCCACAAGACATTCCAAAAGAAATAGCAATTCCAAATTTCTCGTAAAACAAAAGATTTCCTTCAGAGACCCTGAATAAAAATATTACCAAAGTAGCATATTGAATTGGAACCAAACTGTAAAGAAGAACATCATACATTTTGTCTTTCAAAACCATTTCTTCTTCCGCTTTCGACAAATTCTTCTCAGAACCTCTAGCAAAAAGTTCTAGCAATGGTATCAATATAAACATGACGATCACAGAATAATAAGTAAACCATCCATCAGCCAAAATTGATCTGAGAACGGCCAATGGTGTTAAGTACACCAATAAATATTTTAAAATTCTGAAATTCATACCATTGTTACTGAATCAATTTTACTAAAAGATTTCTGAAAATGAAAATGAATCTTTAAGTCTAACACCTTTTTCGGTATTTTGTAAAGTGCAACATTCGTTTACACTGTCGTGTTCCAAGAATAAAACAAATTCTTTATTTGCTGCTTCATTCAGAAAAATCTCCTTTTCAGCCATCGTTTTCAAAGGTCGCGTATCATAACCCATCACGTAAGGTAGTGGAATATGACCTGTACTTGGCAATAAATCAGCCATAAAAACAACGGTTTTATCCTTGTAGTGAATGTGAGGAATCATCATACTTTCAGTATGCCCATCGACAAATAACACATCAAAATTTGAAAATACATTTTGCGTATAATTTCCAGTTCGTTCGACAAATTTCAATTGTCCGCTTTCTTGAATAGGCAAAATATTTTCAGAAAGGAAAGAAGCTTTTTCTCTAGGATTCGGTTCTGTTGCCCATTTCCAATGGTTTTCCGTGCTCCAATAAGTCGCATTTTTAAAAACTGGTTCAAAACCTGTATGATCTTTATTCCACTGAATTGCACCGCCACAATGATCAAAATGCAAATGGGTTAAAAACACGTCAGTAATATCTTCATTCGAAAAACCAAGTTTTGACAAATTCCCTGAAAGCGAATCATTTCCATTCATGTAATAATGACTAAAAAACTTTTCAGATTGCTTGTCACCTATTCC
>JBFYPS010000020.1:0-7150 GCA_041303135.1 Crocinitomicaceae bacterium
TTATTTGAATTACAGCTCGAAAAAATCAAGCAACCAATTAATAAGACTTTCAATTTTTTCATCAAAAAAGGATAAAATGGCAATATATTTGCTAAAATAACAAAGATTTTTGGATCAAATAAATTGTTGATTCAATATAATTTATTTTCAGTCAAATGAAATTTACAATTTTTCTTTTTGGATTTTTATTGATGTGCAGTTTTAATATAAATGCTCAAGTAAAGGACACGTTGCATATTCAGAGATTGAGTGAATTGACTGTTTTCCAAAATAAATGGGCATTTGAAAGACAAGTTGAAAAAATTAGAAAACTATATCCTTATGCACTGCATGCAGCGAGTTTATTGAAGAAATTTGATGCCGAACTTGCAGAAATAGATTCCAAACGAAAAAAGAAAAAGTACAACAAGAAAGCACATGAAAAACTCAAAGAAGATTATACTTATGTAATCAGAGATTTGTATCGTCAAGATGGCGTTTTGTTGATGAAATTAATTCACAGAGAAACTGGATTGACAGCCTCTGAAATAATTCAAAAATATCGAGGAAAATTTCAAGCAGAATGGATTGAACAAATTGGAAAAATCTGGGAACAAAATTTTAATGTTAAATATGATCCTGCGGGAGAAGATTACATGACAGAACAAATCATTTTGCAGATTCAAGATGAAGTATTGGAATTTAATCCAGAGCCTAAAATGATTGACAAAAAGCAATACAAAATCAACATGAAAGCGTATCGTGAAGATGTCAAAGAATCTAGAAAAAGAGTCAAGGAGATGAGGCAAAAAGAGCGAGAAATACAAAAGCAAAACAAAAAACTCAAAAAAGCCAACTCAATAAAATAGCATAAAAAAATCGGACCACATTGCTGTAATCCGATTCAATTTCAAAAAAGAAAAATTAAGCTTCTAATTGATCGTTTGCTGTTTGAGCGATTGCTGATTTAGCAAAACGAATTTTACTTCCTTCACAGTTCAACAAAACGGTAGAATCTGTAACTTCCAAAATCTTACCGTGGATTCCTCCAATAGTAACTACTTTATCTCCAGGAGCCAAATTTGCTCTGAAATTTTTCTGTTCTTTTTGTTTTTTCTGTTGTGGTCTAATCATGAAAAAGTAGAAAACTACTACAATCATTAACAACATCACTATTTGACCTGCTCCTCCTTGCATTTTATTTGATTTAAATTATTGTACTAAAATTATTTTCTAATTACGTTTGCTTTGATTAAAACTGGAGTAGTTGAAGGATCTGTATTTGCAACAATTCTTACTTCTTTACTCAAAGTTCCTGGCGAAGCTCTTTCGGTTTTGATATTTGCTTTGATAACAGCACTTTCACCCGGAGCAATTGGATCTTTTGGATATTCTGCAACGGTGCACGTACAAGAACCTTTTACTTCAGCCAAAATCAAAGGATAATCACCAATGTTTTTAACTGTAAAAGAAGCGTGAACGATTTCGCCCAACATTACTTTTCCAGCGTCAACAACTGATTGAACCTCCATTTCTGTTTTATTTCCAACTTCAACTTTTTCACTGTCACTGCACGCAAACAATAAAAAAGACAAACAAATACTTGCGAAAATTTTATTCATAATATTTGATATTAATCCATTAAACCTCTTCCAATTTTGGAAATTTTATTTTCTTTTTCTAATCTATCAACAGCTTTGTCCAAAATCCCATTGATAAATCCGTTGCTTTTTGGAGTACTGTAATATTTCGAAATTTCGATATACTCATTTAAAGTAACTTTTTTAGGAATATTATTGAATTCTTGCAATTCAGTAATCGCCATTTTCATTAAGATAATGTCCATTTTAGCGATACGATCCAACTCCCAATTTTTGGTCAAATCGTCAATCAAAGCTAAATTTTCTTGGTCTTTGTCGATTGTTTTTCTCAACAAAATTCTGACAAATTCTTTTTCATCTTCAGGATCTTTGTACAGAGGTAAAATCTCATTTTTACCTTCAACTGAAAAAGTTTTTATTGTCTTTAAAACCATTGAACAAGCCAAATCAATATCATCCAACCATTGAATACTTTTTTCTTCGAAGAAATTGTAAATCAAAGGTGAATTGGCAATTTCTGCTTTGAAAAGTGCGCAAGCAAATTCCATGTCGCTTTCGAAATTGCTTTCTTCTTCACTCATGTAAGCAAAATAAGTTTCGCTTTCACGAATTTGAGCCATCACTTTTCTGAACATTTCTTGGTGTTCGTCACCTAACCAATTCACTTTATTCTCTTCAGAAGCTCTTCTTAAAGGCGCATTTGTATCAATCAGCTCAAAAACTTTATTTTCAACAAATTTTAAATTTGGATGCAAGTCATCAGCAGTTGGACGAATTTTAGATTTCAATTCTTCTAATCTTCTCAACTCAATTTCCTTTAATTCACCAAACGATAATAATAAGAATAAATATAAATCAAAAATACGATCTATGTTATCCATCATTTCATTTTCAGTACGTCTATAATTTTCCTCGTCGGACTGAAAATAAGCATAAAGTGCTTGTAATACTTTGATTCTTAAATGTCTTCTATTTAGCATATCTGTTTTTTACATCGGTAATTTAACATTTCCGATAGCGGCAATCCTTTCCTCTGCCATTTTATTTGCGATTTGGTATGTTGGGATATTATCCGCTTTAGAACGACGAACAATGTTTTGAATTGTTGAGTAAATTTCTTCTGCTTTACCCATTGCCCAATCAGAAGACAAAGATTTCACTTCAGAATAACAGTTAATTACACCACCTGCGTTCAATGCATAATCAGGCGCATAAATAATTCCTTTATCCATTACCGCTTGACCATGCACATTTTCAATTGCTAATTGATTGTTAGCTGCACCAGCAATAATTGAACATTTCAAACGAGATAAAGTTTCATCATTCACAGTTGCACCAAGCGCACAAGGAGCGTAAATATCCATGTCAATATCATAGATTTCATCTAAGCCAACGATTTTTGCACCGTATGTTTTTGATACTCTATTTAACGTCTCTTGGTGAATGTCAGTAATGAAAACTTCAGCACCTTCTCTAGCAAGAGAAGCAACCAAATATTCACCAACGTGCCCAACACCTTGCACAGCAATTTTCTTTCCAGCCAATGAATCTGAACCAAATTGTTCTTTTGCGCAAGCTTTCATTCCTACGTAAACACCGTGAGCAGTAACCGGAGAAGGATCTCCACTTTTACCAGCCAAACCAACTACGTGATCCGTTTCCATGTTTACCCATGACATATCAGCAGTACCAATTCCAACATCTTCTGCAGTAATGTATTTACCACCCAAACTGTTTACGAATTTACCGAAACGTCTCATGAAGGCTTCTGTTTTCATTGTACGCGAATCGCCAATAATTACTGCTTTTCCACCACCCAAATTCAATCCAGCAAGAGAATTTTTGTAAGTCATTCCGCGAGATAAACGCAAAACGTCATTCAATGCTTCAAGCTCGTTGTTATAAGCCCACATTCTTGTACCTCCAAGAGCTGGTCCTAAAACGGTGTTATGAACTGCGATGATTGCTTTTAAACCTGTGGCATTGTCGTTACAAAACAACAACTGCTCGTGGTTGTATTTGCTCATTTGAGCAATCACTGGATTTTCAGCCAGATTTGTGTCTTTGATGTCTTTAACCTCAAACATATTCTCGATAAGTATTAAGAACGAAAATTCATTACTAATTGCTACTTTTGTTTTTCAAATTAAAATAGCGTTGCAAAAGTAGGAATTTATCGCATGAAGTCTTTAAGCTATCTCAACAAATATTTAATAAAATATAAATGGCGCCTACTTTTTGGTGTGCTATGCATCATTGCTTCTAATTATTTTGGTGTAGAAATGCCCAAAATTGTCAAAGGTGCAGTCAATGATTTCATTGGGAAAATCAATCCCAACGAGACTTTCAAGAATATTGCCTATTTGAGTTTGAAATTATTTGGCTTCTACATGTTGCTTTCACTCGGCAAAGGATTTTTTCTTTTTTTAACAAGACAATCGATCATCATTGTTTCCAGATTTATCGAATATGACCTAAAAAATGAAGTTTATGAACAATATCAGAAACTGAATTATTCTTTTTACAAAAAATCAAAAACTGGTGATTTGATGAATCGAATCTCTGAAGATGTATCTCAAGTGAGAATGTATTTGGGCCCAGGATTAATGTACACAATCAATTTGGTTATTTTGTTTGCATTATGTGTCACAACCATGCTTCGAATCAATGTGAGTTTGACATTGATTGTGTTGGCTCCTTTGCCTGTTTTGTCCTTTCTGATTTACAAGGTTTCAAGTAAAATGAATGCCTACAGTAAATCGGTTCAAATTGAGCAATCTTTGATGTCAACCATTGTTCAAGAAACATTTTCTGGAATTCGAGTAATCAAAGCATATTTGCGTGAAAAGGAAATGAATCAAAAGTTCAATGAATCTGCGGACCATTACAAAGCAAAAACCATGAAATTGGTCGTTGTAAATGCGCTTTTCATGCCGACAATCGTTTTTTTAATTGGACTAAGTAATTTATTGGCTATTTATTACGGCGGTTTATTGACATATTCAAAACAAATTACTCCTGGTGATATTGTTGCCTTTGTGTACTTTATAAACATGTTGACATGGCCATTTGCAAGTGTTGGTTGGGTTACTTCAATCAATCAACGTGCAGCTGCGTCACAAGAAAGAATCAATGAATTTTTGAAAATCCAACCGGAAATCATCAACACGAATGAAAATCCATTGGCGCAAATTTCATCTATAGAGTTCAAAAATGTTTCATTCAAACATGAAAATGCAGGAATTGATGCAATTTCTGATTTAAGTTTCACGCTTAAATCGGGAGAAACATTGGGAATTGTTGGTCGTACCGGAAGTGGAAAAAGTACTTTATTGAATTTGATCATGCGACAACTAGATCCAACATCTGGTGAAATTTTAGTGAATAGTGAAAATCTGAAAAACATCAATTTGGATGCTTACAGAAGACAATCTGGAGTAGTTCCTCAAGAAGTATTTTTGTTTTCTGACACGATTGGAAACAATATCAAATTTGGTGTTAACGAGCGGGAAGTTGATGAAAAAGAATTGATTGAAGTCACCAAAAAAGCGCATGTTTACCACAATATTCAAGAATTCAGCACAGGTTTTGAAACCATTTTAGGTGAACGAGGCGTTAATTTGAGTGGTGGACAAAAGCAAAGAATTAGCATTGCGCGGGCTTTATTAAGAAAACCAAATTTGCTCTTATTGGACGATTGTTTATCAGCTGTTGATACTGAAACTGAAGACATTATTTTACGCTCTTTGGCTGAAGAATCCAAAGAAAACATGACGGTAATTGTAAGTCATCGAATTTCATCTTTGAGATTCGCAGATAAAATCATCGTACTTGAAAACGGAGCTAAGATTGAAGAAGGAACGCATGAAGAATTGATTTCCAGAGCTGGGATTTATTCTGAAATGTATGAAAAGCAATTGGCGGATTCTGAGAAATAAGCTATTCCAAATTGCACACTTTTACTTTTTTCAATCGTTTTAAATTCCTCTAAAATTTCCACTTTCAAATTTTCTCAATAACTTTGCAACCGCATTATGATTCAATATAAAAAAGTAGCTTTTTACACGCTTGGTTGTAAATTAAATTTTTCAGAAACTTCCACCATTTCACGTCTTTTCGAAGATGCTGGATTTGCCAAGGTAGATTTTGAAGATACACCAGATATTTATGTGATCAATACTTGTTCTGTCACTGAGAATGCAGACAAGAAATGCAAACAATTGGTCAAAAAAGCGCTCAAAATCAACCCAAATGCATTTGTTTCGATTATCGGGTGCTTTGCGCAATTGAAACCAGTTGAAATTGGTCAAATCCCAGGTGTTGATTTAGTTTTGGGTGCCAATGAAAAATTTGATATTCTCAACTACATTGCTGAATCTGACAAAAAAGAAGAAGCGCAGATTTCTTTCAAAAACATCAAAGAAACCAAAGAATTTATTCCTTCTTTCAGCATTGGCGACCGAACAAGATCTTTTCTGAAAATTCAAGATGGATGCGACTATTTCTGTACTTTTTGCACAATTCCTTTAGCAAGAGGAAAAAGCAGAAATGCAAGCATTGCTTCAACATTGATGGAAGCGGAGAAAATTGCAAGTACCGATATCAAGGAAGTTGTTTTAACTGGCGTAAATATTGGTGATTTTGGTCAAGGTGGTGAAGAAAACTTTTATCAATTGGTTCAGGATTTAGATAAAATTGACGGCATTGATCGTTTTCGAATTTCTTCCATTGAACCCAACTTATTGAGCAACGAAATTATTGATTTTTGCTTATCAAAAGCTGAAAGATTTGTTCCACATTTTCACATACCATTGCAAGTTGGAAACGATCGAATTTTGAAGGCAATGCGCAGAAAATATGAGCGCAGTTTATATGCGGAAAGAGTTGCTCAAATCAAGTCACTACGACCTGATTGTTGCATTGGCGTAGATGTAATCGTTGGTTTTCCTGGAGAAACGGATGAAGAATTTATGGATTCTTTGAATTTCATCAAGGACCTTGATATTTCTTATTTGCATGTTTTCACTTATTCGGAAAGAGCAAACACTGGCGCGCCAAAATTGGGCGAATTTGTTCCAATGGAAAAACGAAAAGAGCGTAGCAAAATGTTGCATATTCTTTCTGACAAGAAAAAAAGAGCCTTTTACGAGCAAAATTTAGGTTCGGAACGCACTGTTTTGTTTGAATCTGAAGAAGAGAATGGCGTAATGCATGGTTTCACCGAAAATTATGTCAAAGTAAAAATTCCATTTAACGAAAATTTAATCAATCAGTTTCGCAAAGTTCGTTTAGCTGAAATTGATAGAGACGGAATTGTCAAAGTCGAATTAATCGACTAAAATACAATGGATTGAATCTTTTTTATTTCCCAATATTTGGATTTTGAAAATTCATTTATCCAGCCAGTTTTTATAAACAATGAATGATTGATAAGAATCTCTGTTTTCAACTTGAAAAAAAGAGTCGAAAATAGTATATTTGCAATTCATTATTTTAAGCTATGGCAAAAGAATCGACTGAAATTGAAGTTACCCCTGTAGATTTTGAAACATTCAAAAATGAAGTGATTG
>JBFYPS010000021.1:0-11904 GCA_041303135.1 Crocinitomicaceae bacterium
ATTCAATTGCTTTGCAACGCCCGAGAAATCGAACTTGGCGACATTGAAGTAAGAAACGTCTTCGATTTGCCTTTGAATCAATATGCTTCGACTTATTCAACGGGAATGAAGAAGAAGTTGGCAATTACAGCGATTTTGTTGCAGGAAAATGATTATTTTATCCTTGATGAACCATTCAATGGTGTTGATATTCAGAGCAATATTATCATTACAGAAATTATCCGCAAACTCAAAGAATTGGATAAAATCGTGCTCATTTCGTCGCATATATTCTCCACTTTAAGTGCAACTTGTGATGAAATTCATTTGCTCAAAGACGGAAAAATTATCCGCTCGGTTGAAAAACCGGAATTTGAGATTTTGGAGAATGAAATGAAAGAAATCGTGATGGAGAATAAGATTGATCGACTTGGGTTGAAATAATAAAATTTGTTGTAAAACGAGATTTACTTGAATTATTTTTTGTCATGGTTTTCTTCCAAAAACACACGCCAAAAACAATCAATTTATCTCTTTTCGCGATATCCCAATAATTGAATAATTATTGGGATATCGCTAGTAAATGTTTGGTACCTCTGGTACCACATAATTGAAAAAAGGTAATTTATCGTCTATTTTTAAAACGTTTAATTATTTCTTGGTTTTTGACATCTTTCAAAAGTATTTGTAACTTGGTCTTGTTAAATTTTATCCGCTGATTTTGAAATCGATTTTCTTTGCGCTGTTTACTTTCATCCAATTTGTTTCGCTAACACAAAGTGATTTGAAATGCGCTGAAAAGTTCATTACGCTTTTGAACGATTACGATAGCACCAGTTTAGATTCAATTCTAACTCCTGATTTTGAGTTGAAAAGAAACTTTGTGAACTTTCATCACGACCGTGAAAGATTTATGGGAAATTATCTCATGTACAACCAAAATCTGAAAGGAAAATTTATAATTTTAGAGACCATTTCATCTAAAAATCCAGTGCAATTTCTAGTAGAAGACCAAAGTATTTACTTTGATAAATTGCAAATGCAAAATCCAACTTGGAAAATTACGCTCTATGTCGAAAATAATCAAATCCAAAAAATGGTAATCGATTCAACAAACTATTATCATCAATATGTCGCAGAATCAAAGGTAAAAGCAAATCCTTTTCACGATTGGGTCAAAGAAAAATATCCAGATGAAACAAGTGAAATGCGCTCGCAAACTCCTGGATTGATGGAAAAAAGATTGGAGGAATATTTGAAACAAAAGAAAAAGCAATAAATGGATTATTTTAAGATTTTGCTCACCATTCACATCATCACAGGAGGTATCGCGCTTTTTGTTGGTTCCATTATTCTTTTCACTAAAAAAGGAAATGAAACACATCAAAAGTTGGGTAAAGTTTACTTTTCTGCTTTGCTAACTTCTTCTTTGGTCTCGCTCTTGATGGCCATTTTACATTGGAACATTTTCCTATTTATCGTTGGAATTTTCACCGCCTACATGCTTTTGTCGGGCACAAGATATTTGAAAATCAAAAGTATGTCTGACATCAATTTTGCAGATTGGACGCTTGCAATTACCATCACTTTGTTTGGATTTGGCTTTTTAAGTTTGGGAGGTTATATATTGATGTATGAGGACTTATTTGGAATTGTATTGCTCGTTTTTGGTGGAATTTGTTGGATGTTTGCACTACAAGATTTTAAAAATTTTCGCAATAAATCGAAAGTCAAAAATTTTTGGTTGACGACACATATACAAAGAATGACAGGAAGTTACATCGCCTCTGCGACGGCATTTTTGGTAGTTAACAACACGATTTTGCCTGGAGTAATTTCATGGTTGTTGCCTACAGCAATTTTGACACCTTTGATTGTAATTTGGATAAGAAAATATCAGGTTTTGAATCAAAAATAATTCAAATCATTCCTCGTCTTTGAACCAACTGGCGTATTTCACATAGTTATTGGCAATGCGTTGAACTTCGCCTTCAAACAATTCTGGCGAAAGTGTTTTCACTTTTTTGGCTGGTACACCTGCGTAAATACTCCAAGATTCAACTCGTGTGCCTTCAAGTAAAATCGCGCCAGCAGCTATGATGCAATTGGATTCAATGTAGCAATTGTCCATCACGATAGATCCCATGCCAATCAACACATTGTCTTCCACCGTGCAACCATGTACCAAGGCGTTGTGACCAATAGACACATTATTGCCTAAAATCGTTTTAGTTTTTTCAAAAGTGCAATGAATCACGGCACCATCTTGGATATTGACTTTGTTCCCCATTTCGATAGAATTGACATCTCCACGAACAACAGCAGAAAACCAAACTGAACATTGATCGCCCATTTTTACATCTCCAACAATGGTTGCATTTTCTGCAAACCAACAATCGTCTCCAAATGTTGGATTTTTTCCTCTACAAGCTTTGATCAATGCCATTATTTCTTGATTTTAAAATTCAATTTTATCTTGAAACTGTTTGTTTTCAAATGTAATGGAAAAGTTTGAATTTATTGTGTCTAAAGAGCATTTCCACCTTTTTTTCAAATTCTCATCACCACATGTCTTTTGCAAAAACTTGGTCTTCAAAAGCTAATCTTTATACAAATCTTTCTCAACTGGTTTTTGTCATGGTTTTTGGACCCAAAAACACACGCCAAAAACAAATTTCTTTTCTCTTTTACACGATGGACTTTGTCCATCGCTAAAGATATTTGATGCCTAAAGGCATCAATTACATCCAATTTTTATAAAGACTAGCCTCCGAAAATCAATATTTCAAATTGCTTAATTGTTAAAATAAACCGGATGCTTCATGAAGTATTTTCTGGTTTTAAGGATTTCATTCACGATGCGATCGTCTTCTAGATTCCAAGAACGCCAATCTTTTTGTTGGTGTTTTTCCATGAATTTATCGATACGCACTTTGAGCATTTTATTGAATAAATCTTCTGACAAACCGATAAAATAATAATCATCATTGTGAGGCATTTTATCGCTGTGATTCAACAAATGTGCATAACTCACTTCTTCCAATTCAAATAGATAATATTCACGTTCGATGGTTGCTTTGTATTTGATATTGTATTCCAAAATCAATTTGTCCCAATTGAACAAAGTACTGAAAACCAATACTAAAAATAAAGACCAAACATTGTATCGAATCAAAAACCAATTGCTTTTGAAAGTTATGATTTTAACCAAAGTAGTAATTAACGCAATGAATGTCAGGAATAAATAGAAGTAAACACCAATTCTTTTGTAGGTCAATCCGCTATCCATGATGTAGGAGAAATTTTTGTGAAAACAAGTTGCTAATAAAATGGCATTCAACAAAATCCATAAAAGGGCTATGAATTTCAATTGCTTATTTTTGGCAACATAATTCAAATTTCCACGGAAGAAATACAACATCACAAAAATCGCGATAACTACCGAAAAAATCGAGCTGTTAATGCCTTGGTGCACATATTGTGAATAATTCGTGATGCTTTTCATTTGACCACTGAAAATGAAATTTAAATCCAAGACATTTACGAGCAATAACAACACGTTCAACAATCCAAAAGTCATCATCGCAGCGCTCATTTCTTTGGATAAATCTTTGAACATCCCTTTTTCATTGAGCAAAATTCCACCTGAAAGTTTATTGGAACTTGATTCATCTAAACGAATCAATCGCTGACTGTTGACTGGAAAATAGAACACAAATAGTAGGTAAAATCCGACCAACATAAAACCGATGAAGGCCCATGAAATGAAATCCAAATTGAGGTTATCGATGAACTTTGAGAATACAGGATTCGAATATTTGTAAATCAAAAAGAAAGTCACTAATACCGCAATTGGAATGATGAATTTCAGCAAATCTGCAAAGGTAAATTCAGATTTTGTTTCTTCCGTTTCTCCTTCTTTCCAAGGTTTAGGTGTGAATATTTTCTCGATTTGAAGAAAAATACTGCTGATCAATGTCCACATAGATTGAAGAAATGCAAAAACCAAGGTCGATTTTGGATTATAACTCACATAAGCCAAGAAAAGTAAAGATATCACGTTTCCGATGACAGACAAAAGATTGCCGTAAAGGAAAGCGCTCGTGGCCGTAATCAACGCACCAGCGGCAACCAACAACCAATTCAATCGCTTGGCCAACGAAAAATCAATCGAAATGGATGCAAAAACTAAAAGGACATTGAAAATCAAAAAATTAATTCCAATTCCTTGATTGTAAAATAAGTAGCAGTATGCGAATACTGAAACAAATAATAAAATGGTTTTCTTTTTCATGGTTTTTATTTTTAGTTAAAAATTAAAAGCACTTTGCAATTCAAAGTGTAAGTTCAAAAAAATATTAGCGTTTTAAAAGTTGTTCAAGTGCGTTTAAATGTTGGTTAAAAGCTTCTCTTCCTAGCGGTGTAATTGTGTAGGTCGTACTGGTTTTTTTACCTACAAATTTCTTTTCGATGGTCAAATATTCCGCTTTTTCGAGTGCAGCAACGTGACTGGCAATGTTGCCATCGCTGGCATCTAACATCTCCTTGAGGCTCAAAAAATCGATTGATTCATTGACCATCAACACCGACATGATGCCCAGTCTAATCCTACTTTCGAAGGACTTATTTAGCTGACTGATAAAATCTTTCATTGTTTGTGTTCGTATTTAAAATACATGGAAATGCCGTAAATAATGTGTAAAATTCCAAATCCGAAAGCCCAAAACCACAATCCCCAACCGATGTAAAAAGTGGCGATTAGACCGACAATCATTTCACAATAGCCCAAATATTTAATATCATTCAAAGTAAATTTACTTCCATTTACTAATGCCAAACCGTAGAAAATCAAAGTTGTGGGTGCAATCAATCCCAATTGACCATGCAGAAAAAGGGAAACACAAAAAATACCGCCAGCAAATAAAGGAATAGCTAAATTGATGAGCATTAATTGCGAAGTTTTATTCCAGGTTTTATGACCCAATTTCTTCGCTTTCTTGGTGGTGAAATAGTATCCAAAAAACAGCGACAAAAACAACACTGCCATCGCAACTAGAAACAAGTGCAACACCAAATCTTTCGATAATTGGATGATATCATTTTCATACCAAATGGCAACGTAGAAATTTTTGATGATGTAATATGCTGAAATGGAACCCGCCAAAGCGAAAACTCCTGCAAACACACCAGCTAAACCACTCAATGAAATAAATCGAGATGATTTTTCCATCATCGAACGAATTTCCGTTAAATCTTGCAAATAATCTTTTTCTTTTTGATCCATAGCTAAAAGCACTTTGAATTGCAAAGTAAATGAATTATTTCAATTGATAATTAAATTAAATGTGAAAAAATGGTAAAATTTTGGATTATTAGATTGTTAGAAGGTTGGATATTTAGATAATTTAACCGTTGGAAACCAACTATTCCCTATTGCCCAACCCCTTTTCCCTAAATAGTAAACCTTACTCCAACTGACTGAAATCCAATCTTAAAATCTATATTTTTAATTTCCTTGATTCGATTGTTTCTGTGCAAAAAGTACATCGTTCCGTCGAAAAGCATCAAAAATCCACCTTGTAGCAATAAACTTTTTCCGTAGCCATTCTTGATGTCAGTTTCATTTTTTGATAATAGCAAACCTGTGCCAACACCCATGTAAACCAAATCTAAACCACCGTTGATGAGAAATATTTTTTCCAGTTTTTTCTGTCTGGCATTTAGATCCTGAAGACTTTTAATTTTAAGATTTCGCTCTTGCAACAAACCTCCAATGGATAAACCCAAATTCACCGTATTCCACAATGCGTTCATTTGATGAAAATAATGGTTTGAACCTTCAGTTTGTGTAGAAGCAATTGCACCTACAACGATGTTTGTACTAGACCAACCCAACAAATTATACATTCCAGATTTGTTGATACTTCGTTGATTGTTCAGATTAATCTTCCAATATTCTTCTACGCTGAAAATCGTATCTTTTTGAGAAAACAAGCATTGTGGTAAAAAAATGCAGAAAAAAAGGATTCGAATCATGGTGATGTTTATTGGTAAGACAAATTTAGGCGATAAATGTTGTCGTAGTGCTAATTTAAATTGAATCTACTTTTTCTTCCCCCTTTGGAGGGGGACAGAGGGGGAGGATTATTTTTCCCAAAACTTAGAACAAATCATCAGACAAAATGACAATCAAAAAGTCTAATTTCTAATCTCTTTGGTCTAATGTCTCCCTCACAAAACAGCAATACATGCTTCTCGAATTTCCCAAATTTCTTCAAGCGTAAATGTAAAATTCTGTCGTTTGAGCCAGCCTTCGAGGTAATGTTTGTGAATCATTGGTTTCCATTCAATCATTTGATTGGGCTCGCAACGTTGTTCACGCACGATGAAAGGCTCAATCGTTTCGATGCTTTTTCCTTTTGCTGTGAAATCATATCGCTTTCCATCATAACGGAAATATGCGTGTGCTTCGGGAATAGATTTCAAACCGTGTTTGGCTAAAATCGGTCCTACCGCAGGATGTGTTTCAGCAGACATCAAAAAAATACCGACCATTAAATGAATATCATTTTGTGCATTTTCCTCTGCCAAAAGCGCCAACAAACCGTGTTTTGACGAGCATGTTCCTTGGTTTTCTCTCAAGACCAACGTGAAATCTGAAGGATTTGAAATTCTTCCGTATTTCAAGTTTTGAACGTGCAAACAAGCAGCGCTGAAATCAGAAATATTCAACGCTTTGAATGTATTTGTTGCTGAACCGTTGGCTTCGAGCTGAAAATTTGGTATCATGGTTTTTTCAAGAAATTCAAATATTTGCCACTGAAATTTTTGACTTGGTCAATGTCGATTTTTTTCGAAATTCCAAAAACTGAGCCTTTGATTTTGCCTTTAAATCTAACTGGAATTTCATCTTTTGTTACCAATTTAAACAGTGAAAAGAAAGCACCCTCTTCCAATTTCACTTTGATTTGGGTGCTATAAACGTTTTCCTTTTTCTTCTTGAAAACAATTTTCTTGTCCAAATGAACTGTTCCCATTTTCTTGTCAGACACAAAAACATCAATTTGTGAAGGCTTCAATTTGATATTGAAATTATTGGGATTTTCCAATTTGAAACTCAAATCCACCAAAATTTCTTTGTCATCCATTTTGGGCATTTTCACACTTTCAATGCCTTTGAAATCGACATTTTCAAACTCAAAACATCCTTGTAAAGAGAAAATTAATACAAAAATGGCAATCCACTTAACTATTTTCATCGGAAAAAATTATTTAGATAATTCAGCAAAATGCTTGTAGAAATATGGTATCGTTTCAATGCCTTTGTAGAAATTGAATAAGCCATAATGTTCGTTCGGCGAGTGAATGGCATCAGAATCCAAACCGAATCCCATCATCACTGTTTTCAATCCCAATTCTTTTTCAAATAAAGCCACAATCGGAATACTTCCGCCACTTCTTACTGGAATTGGTTTTTTCCCGAAGGTCGTTTCGTAAGCCAAACTTGCTGCTTGATAGCCGATTGAATCGATTGGAGTTACAACGGGATCACCACCATGATGCGGAGTCACCAAAACTCGCGTTCCTTCTGGGGCAAGTGATTCAAAATGTTTTTGGAAAAGTTCTGTGATTTCATCAGGCACTTGGTGAGGAACCAAACGCATGGAAATTTTCGCATACGCTTTCGAAGCAATTACCGTTTTGGCGCCTTCGCCAGTGTAGCCGCCCCAAAATCCATTCACATCCAAGGTCGGACGAATCGAACCACGTTCTGGTGTTGAATAACCTGTTTCACCATACACATTTTCAATATCTAACGCTTCGCAATATTTTTCATGACTGAAAGGTGCTTTGGCCATTTCAGCACGCTCAGCTTGAGAAAGTTCCAACACTTTATCGTAAAAACCTGGAATAGTAATGTGGTTATTTTCATCATGCAGAGAAGCAATCATTTTGGTCAACACGTTGATTGGATTGGCAACGCAACCACCATAAAGTCCTGAATGCAAATCACGATTTGGACCGGTAACTTCCACTTCCACATAACTCAAGCCACGCAAACCAGTCGTGATTGAAGGCGTATCGTTTGACAACATTCCGGTATCAGAAACCAAAATAATATCTGCTTTTAATAGTTCTTTGTGTTCAGCAACAAAAATTCCCAAATTGGCACTTCCAACTTCCTCTTCACCTTCGATCATGAATTTTGCATTGCAAGCCAATTCGCCAGCTTTCACCATTGCTTCGAAAGCTTTGACGTGCATAAACATTTGACCTTTGTCATCACAAGCACCGCGCGCAAAAATGGCTCCCTCAGGGTGAATGGGTGTTGTTTTGATCACTGGTTCAAACGCAGGGCTGTGCCACAATTCGATTGGATCAGCAGGTTGCACATCATAATGTCCGTAAACCAAAACAGTTGGTAACGAAGCATCGATGATTTTCTCACCATAAACAATTGGATAACCCGCAGTTTGGAATATTTGCACATTTTCTGCACCTGCTGAAGTCAAATGGTCAGACACATTTTGCGCACAATCATGCACATTTTGCGCATATGCAGGATCAGCAGAAATGGAAGGAATTTTAAGTAAATCGATCAATTCATTTAGAAATTGCTCCTTATGATTTTGGATAAAATGTTGTGTATTTTCCATGTTATTTAATAAATTATTTTCTAATTTTCAGTTCAACAAAACTTAAATTTGAATTTCAAGTTTTAGAATTGTCAAAATTACATTAATTTCGCAATAATATTCATGACATGCAACCAAATATTGTGTTTCAAAGTCTAGTAAAAAAACAAATCACATGAAAAAAATTACATTACTTCTTTTAGTTGGTTTTTTATACATTTTTTCGAATGTAAATGCACAAGTAACTACCTCAAGTACATTGACTCCGCAACAATATGTGGAGAATATTTTAATTGGTCCTGGCGTTCAAGTTTCGAATGTTATATTCAATGGATTGACCGGTTATACAGGAAATCAAATTGGAAGTTTTAATTACGTAGGAAATCAAATTCCATTTTCTTCAGGTTTAGTGATGGCAAGTGGAGCTGTATCTGGTTTGGCTGGTCCGAATAACTCTGGAAGTAGTACAATTGCATTTACAGGTGGTTCATTGTCAAACGATCCAGATTTAGATGCGATTGCAGGATTTTCGACATTTGATGTAGGTAAATTAGAATTTGATTTTATTCCTGCTGGAAATACTGTAAGTTTTAATTTCCTTTTCGGAAGTGAAGAATACAATGAATATGTATGTGGTTCTGTAAATGATGTTTTTGGATTCTTTGTTACTGCTTTAACTCCGGGAGGAGGAACCTATAGCAATACCAATTTGGCATTGATTCCTGGTACAAACATTCCGATTTCTATTAATACTGTAAATAACGGATCTGTTGGATCAAATGGATTTGTTACTAACTGTTCTGATTTAGATCCAAACTGGGCTGCTAATAATATTTATTTTGACAATGCACCTGGTGCAGATTTTCAAGCAGACGGAATGACCGTTTTAATGAATATTTCATTTACAGTTGTATGTGGTGAAAGTTATCATTTCAAATTTGCTGTTGCTGATGGTGGTGATTCAGCTTTTGATTCTTGGGTTCTTTTGCAATCAGGTTCATTTACTTCCGATGCGGTTAATGTAAGTGTCGCAACTGTAACTGGTGATTCTACTGTAATTGAAGGTTGTACCGATGCCAATTTCATTTTTACTAGACCAGAATCTCAAATGGATGACACTTTGGTTGTGAATTATGATATTACAGGAAATGCGATTGAGGGAACAGATTACAATACATTGTTAAATCCAGTTACATTTTTACCTGGACAAGATACAGTAATCATTACCCTTACACCTGTTCAAGATGGTTTAACAGAAGGACCTGAATCAGTAACTTTAACTGTTTACATTGTAAATATTTGCGGCGATACGTTGGTTTCAGAAGGAACGGTTTACATTTTGGACAAACCAAATATTACGATAAACGAAAACGATCCAACGGCACTCTGTGCAAATGATTCCATACAGATGACAGCCGTTGCTTCTGGAGGTTTTGCTCCCTACACTTATTCTTGGAGTAATGGTCAAACTGGAAGTCCCGCTTATGGTGCCGTTTCGATTAATGGTCCGATAGATTATTATGTAACTGCAACAGATCTTTGCGGATTTACGATGACAGACACGGTTACAATTACTTTGAACCAAACTTTGTCGATAGATTCGATGTTCCAATATCCTGCAACAGCATGTAATCCAACAGGAACAGTTACTGGATTTGCTTCCGGATTTTCTGGTACGCCAGTTTATAATTGGGTAGGACCTGGTGCAAACAGTCCGAATTCAA
Source organism: Crocinitomicaceae bacterium (assembly GCA_041303135.1). Classification (GTDB taxonomy): domain Bacteria; phylum Bacteroidota; class Bacteroidia; order Flavobacteriales_D; family Crocinitomicaceae; genus JAQVCM01. The sequence continues at coordinate 10,340 of JBFYPS010000021.1, forward strand.
TCAATGCATCTGTTTTCCAAAATCTATCTCCAGGTTGGTATTACTTTACTGTAACAGATAATGTTTGTATTGTAAACGACAGTATTTTGTTGACACAAGATCAATCTCCTATTGCAAATTTCTCTCCAAGTGCATCTTCTGGTTGTACACCATTGACAGTTACATTTACAAACAACAGTCAAAATTCAACCAATTATGCTTGGGATTTTGGAAATGGACAAACTGCGAATGTGAATGATTTGAGCTCACAAACGCAAACTTATACAGCAAATTCAGTAGTTAGATTGATTGCAAGTGCCAATGGATGTAGTGATACTTCGTTTGTAAACATTACGATTGCAGTTTGTGGTTGTACAGATCCAGCAGCGATTAATTACGATCCAAATGCGCAAGTAGATAATGGTACATGTTTGTATCCAATTCCAACAGTTGATATTCCGAATGTATTTACACCTGATGGTGATGGAAACAAAGCGAATGAAACTTATTTCTTGACTACTACAAATGCATTGAATGTAGAATTTACAATCTTCAATCGTTGGGGTGACATTATGTTTACTGGAAGCGGAATTAATCCTTCACCAGCTTGGGATGGAAAAGCTAATGGAAATGATGTTACTGAAGGTGTATATTTTATTCAATACAAAATTTCTGGATATAACAATCAAGTTTTAGAAGGTCATGGATTTTTACACTTGATTAGAAAATAATAAAACTTAAAATTTTAGATCAATAGCCACTTCAACAGAGTGGCTATTTTTTTTACTTACCTTTGCCAAAATTCCATTTCATGTTAGTAGAAATCCAAGACAAAGTCGTTTCTTTAGATTTATTTGAAAAAAAATTCGTTTGTGATTTGAATGCTTGCAAAGGTGCTTGTTGCATCGAAGGAGATGCGGGTGCACCAATCACTGAAGAAGAAATTGCGATTTTAGAAGATGATTTGGAATTTATCAAACCGTATATGAGACCAGAAGGAATCGCAGAAGTTGAAAAAACAGGCGTTTTTTACATGGATTGGGACAATGAACCAGTGACCACTTTAGTAAATGGCGCTGAATGTGCTTTTGTATTTTTCGATGAAAAAGGAATAACTAAATGTGCCATCGAACAAGCGCACAAGGATGGAAAAACAAATTTCAAAAAGCCGATCTCTTGTCATTTGTATCCTATTAGAGCACAAAAATATGCGGAGTTTGAGGCATTGAATTACAACGAATGGAAAATTTGTGCGCCAGCATGTGCTTGTGGCGAAAATTTGAATGTCAAAGTCTACAAATTTCTAAAAGAACCAATCGTTAGAGCTTATGGTGAAGCGTTTTACGAAGAAATGGAAATTGTGGACCGAGAACTCGAAAAGCAAAAGAATAAATAATTTGAAAAAAATTATATTTGCTGCCAACCTTTAAATTCAAAATCACGTCTATATTTTAAGTCGAGACAAAAACGATTGTGCGACTTAGGTTTTATTTTCCCTTGCAGGTACCTGAAAAGAGTTTCTACCTCAAAAAACAAAGGATCAATGTTGTTTTTTATGAACTCTTTTCAGGTTTTTTTGTGCCTAA
>JBFYPS010000022.1:0-6319 GCA_041303135.1 Crocinitomicaceae bacterium
CTACCAGGTTGCATTGACGACCAAGTGCATTTTCGAGAACCAGGTTTGACGCACAAAGGAAATATTCAATCTGAATCGCGCGCTGCAGTTGCTGGTGGAATCACTTCTTTTATGGAAATGCCAAACACCGTTCCCAATGCTTTGACTCAAAAATTATTGCAAGATAAATACGACATCGCAAGCCAAAATTCTCCTGCAAATTATTCATTTTTCATGGGCGCATCCAACGACAATTTGGAGGAAGTTTTGAAAACTGATGGTAAAAATGTCTGCGGAATCAAGATATTTATGGGTTCTTCCACTGGAAATATGTTAGTCGATCGCTCTGAAACTTTAGAAAGATTATTTTCCCAAGTTCCTTTGTTGATTGCAACCCATTGTGAAGACGAAGCTACCATCAGAAGAAATACTGAAATTTACAGAGAAAAATACGGAGAAAATGTACCAATGGAAATGCATCCTTTGATTCGCTCTGCGGAAGCATGTTTCATTTCATCGTCTTTTGCTTCTTCATTGGCAAAAAAATATAACACTCGCTTGCACATTTTGCATATTTCTACAGGAATTGAAGTTGATTTATTCGACAATTCAATTCCATTGGAGCAAAAAAGAATCACTTCTGAAGCTTGCGTGCACCATTTGTGGTTCAACGATCAAGATTACAAAACCAAAGGCGCATTCATCAAATGGAATCCAGCAGTGAAAACCGAGGAAGATCGCTTGGCGATTTGGAAAGGTTTATTGAGTGATAAAATTGATATCGTTGCTACCGACCATGCACCGCATACAATTGATGAAAAAAACGGAACTTATTTCAATGCTCCATCTGGTGGTCCGTTGGTTCAACACGCTTTGTTGGCAATGCTCGAAAAAGCCAAAGATGGTATAATCTCAGTTGATAAAGTGGTAGAAAAAATGGCTCATGCACCAGCGATTTGCTTTCAATTAGAAGAGCGTGGTTTTATCAGAGAAGGCTATTATGCAGATTTAGTTATTGTTGATCCAACTGAAAATGTGACTGTTTCAAAATCAAATATCCTATATCACTGCGGTTGGTCGCCATTTGAAGGAACGAATTTTTCACATAAAATCGCAGGAACTTTTGTCAATGGAAATTTGGTGTATGACGGAGAAAAAGTCAGAACAGATCTTTTTGGAAAAAGACTAACATTCAATAAATGAAAATTATAGCATTCATTTCATTGATCATATTAATTGCTTCTTGTAAAACAGAAGTTAAACGTTTCGACGAGCCAGAAAATTTGATTCCCAGAGATTCAATGGTTTTAATTATTGAAGAATTAACTGTGTTAGAATCATATATCACTACAAAATATCCTTTGATGCACGTCAACGAGAAAGTCATGCGCAAATCTGGCGATGCCATTTTGAAAAAATACCACATGAACTTCAAACGATTTGATGAATCTGTAAGCTATTACGGTTCACGCCAAGACGAAATGCAATCAATTTACACAGAAGTGCAGGATTCGTTGAATTGGAAGTTAAATCACCTGCAATAAAGACCCGCTTCGTTATTAGATCTTAAGATTTTAAGATATTAGGACACGTTGCTAAGCAACTTTAAGACTAAATTTAGATTTTTAGATTTTTAAATTCTTGGAACTTCATGATTTCAAATGAAAATCAAAAGTCTTAATATCCTAATGTCTTAAAATCTTAATGTCTTCAAAAATACTATATTTTCCTCCCAGGATTATTCTTAACGAAGGAAGCCCAGGAATTTCCTCCAGCTTTGTTGTGCTCTCCGATTCCTTTCGAGAAATGGTGGCAAACTGCAACTCCTAATCCATCTGTCGCATCGAGGTATTTCGGCATTTCCTCAAAATTGAGCAAAGATTGAAGCATTGCGGCAACTTGTTCTTTGGAAGAATTTCCGTTTCCTGTGATGGCTTGCTTGATTCTTCTTGGAGTGTATTCTTCAAAAGGTACATTGTTTTTCAAAGCAGCTGCGATGGCAACACCTTGAGCGCGACCCAATTTCATCATCGATTGTACATTTTTCCCAAAGAATGGTGCTTCAATCGCCATTTCGTCAGGTTTATACTCGCCTATCAATCCGTCTAAACGGTCAAAAATACGTTTCAACTTATCAGGATGACTGGCAATCTTAGATAATTGTATAATTCCAAAGTTCAATAAAACCAATTTTTTGCCTTGAATATGAATTATTCCATATCCCATGACGGAAGTTCCGGGGTCAATTCCAAGAATTATTTTATCTTCAACCATTATTTCATTCTTCAAGTGTTCAAAATTAAGAAAAATATACGAATTTTTACATTTTTGCTTAAAATCTTATTGTTTTTTGCATTATTTTGGTTATTTTCTAATCAAATTAAACGAATTGATTGGTCAAAATGGAATGAAATTTCGATTGAAAACCCTTTAGAATTCGCGCTTGTCATTATACTCGTTTTCCTCAATTGGGGAATCGAATTTTTGAAATGGAAAGTTGTTCTAGACTTTGCTGTTACCAAAACTAATCAAGCAATCCAAATAAAATCATTCTTGGCTGGAATCATTACGGGATTGTTGACTCCGAATATGATTGGCAACTTTTTAGGTCGCATGTTTTACTTTCATCGCAGAGAACGACCTTCGATTATTTTGCTGACACTTTTTTCAAACGCCGCACAATTTTTGGCGAGTATTCTTTTTGGAATACTGGGAATCATTTGGTTAGGAATCCCAAATGTAGATTTCAGTTGGTCAGAAGATGCATTTCTATTGGCTGCGATTCTTGGTTTTTCACTTTTAACATTGCTTTATTTCAAAATTGAAAAAGTTCCATTTCAGTTCATTAAAGAAAACAAACACATCAAGCGAATCGCACCTTTGATGCAAAAAAATAGCTTTTTCAGATTGAAACTGTTAATTTTGAGCTGTTTTAGACACTTCATCTTTGCGCTACAATATTGGTTGTTGTTAGATGCATTTGGAATTGAAATACAAATAAATTGGTTGGGTTGGATTTGGCAAATTTTCTTTTGGGCAACATTGATTCCATCGCTTTGGTTCGGGAAATTAATTATTCGCGAATCGATGGCACTTTGGATTCTCGCACCGCTAACTTCAAATCCAGCTTTGGTTTTGTTTGCATCAGTTGCACTATGGATTATCAATCAAGCAGTGCCAGCAGCAGTAGGAATTCCTTTTTTAAAAACGAATAATTCGAAAAGACTATGATTTGGTTATACATGATCATTTTTAGTGCATTTTCAATTTTCTGCCTTTTTGGTTTTTGGATTCGTTGGCAATGGAATAAAAATTACCAAGAAAAGCGCAAGTTTTTTAAAATCGAAGACATTTCAGTCGTTATTCCATTTCGAAATGAAGCACATAATTTGCCAAATTTGATTGATTCGCTTAATAAATTGGTTGTTTTTCCAAGGGAAATTATATTTGTTAACGATCATTCTGAAGATGATTTCAAACCTTGTTTTTCTGAATTAAATGTTCCGTTTAAAACATCAATTATCAATTTAGCGGCCGGCGATGAAGGCAAGAAAACAGCGCTCCGTGCAGGAATTTCAGATGCTATCGGAGAATTCATCTTAACTTGGGATGCTGATATTGTGGTCAATAAAAATTTCTTTCGACAATTGGCGAAAACTCCACTTTCAGATTTATTGATTTTGCCGGTTTCAATGCCTGGAAAAAATTTAAAACAATTCTTTTTTGAATTGGATTTCCAATATTTGAACGCTTTAAATACGGCAATTTCTGGTCATACAAAACCAATCGCTGCCAATGGGGCAAATTTGCTTTTCAACAAAGCTTTTTTTGAAGAAATTGATTCTTTTGAAGACCATGCAGATGTCGCAAGTGGTGATGATTCCTTTTTGTTGCTTGATTTTAAAAATCATAAAAAAACGATTGAATTGGCGTTGCATCCTGATTTACAAGTAAAAACACCCATCCCATTTACTTGGGAGGGAATCATCAATCAACGTTTGCGATGGATTGGGAAATCCAAAAAAGTGGGAGATCGTTTTGCCAATTACCTAGCAATTTTTGGATTGATTTATCACCTTGGATTTTGGTTGATGTTTTTGACAGATGCCACTTGGAATCAATTAACCATTCTTTTTTACTGGAAAATTTTGCTCGATGGACTATTGATTTTCCCTTATTTACGTATTTTAAAACGATCATGGCTCGCTTTATTTATACCAGTATTTTCAATGATTTATCCGCTCTACATGCTGATGATTTTGGTGATGACATTATTTTATGAGCCGGAATGGAAAGGTAGAAGTATTTAAAAAAATAAAAAATGATTCAAAAAATTCCCTTTAAATTTGCGTTGATGTTCTTGCTAATTTTGCTGTCAACAGTTTTTGTTTTTCATTTTTTGGTGATTGCCAAAATCATTCCATACACAATCGTTTGGGCTGGAAAGATTGAAAATGATACCCAAATGTATCAGTTTGAGAGTGTTTCTATATTGATAAATGTCATTTTATTTTCTGCCATTTTAATCAAAGGAAAACTTCTTAGTTGGAAAATAAATCCCAAAATCATTCAAGTTATTTTGTACCTTTTTGTGGTGATTTTTGCATTAAATACCATTGGAAACCTTTTTGCCAAAATGAGCTTAGAAACTTATATTTTTACACCCTTAACGTTCATTTCCGCATTTCTATGTTTGAGAATTGCCTTAGAAAAATCAAAATAACAAACCTTGAAAACAAAAGAAGAAATCAAATTTGCAACTTTAATGAGTTTAATCACAACTTTTTTTGTGACGTTTGTGATTGTTTCAATCAATTTGGGATTCAAGGCTAGCTTCCTATTTATCTGGATGAGAACCTGGGCAATTGCATTTGTTTTGGTTGGTATTTCCATTTTGTATTTTGCACCTATTTTAAGAAGAATGATAGGCAAAAAATAAGGTATTACTTTTTTATAACGTTTGATTTTCCAATTACTTGCAAACTATCAATGTCGATCAATTTACATAAATAATTTCCAGCGCTATTTTCTGAAAGATCGATTTCATAAAAATTCCATCCAGCTAAAGCTTTAAATTCAGACGAAAACACAATTTTACCTTGATTGTCAGAAACTTCGACTTTCAATAACTTATTATCATTTACATTAAAATGAAGATTGAAAATATTTTCAAACGGATTTGGAAATACTGAAAAATTCAAGCTTTGATCTGTCTTATAATTGACAGATTTAATATCATAAAAAGCTTCCTGACCGTCAAAATCTATTTGTCTTAATTTGTAGTAATTGATTCCATAAAATGGTTTCAAATCGAAATCTTCATAGTGAATAACTTCATTGGAAAATCCAGCGGCTGCGACTTTCAAAAGTGGTTCAAAATCAATGCAATTTACTGATCGTTCAACAATAAAATAATCGCTATTCTGCTCTGTTGCAGTGGTCCATTCTAGCTTTACCCTCTCGTTTTCCAAGGTAGCACTGAAATCTATCAATTCTACAGGCAAATAAGTACAGGTAACAGTTACAGCATTTGATAAAGAAATAGTACCAGAAAAATCTGTAGATGAATTACTCCAATTAGTTGCATTGAAAATAGCAGCTTTTATAGCTGCGATTGTTCCAGACGTAGTTCCAGTATATTTTATTACATCATTGCCTCCTAATGCTTTGAAAACTGCATTTGTCCCCAAAGTTAAGCTTGAAGGCAATTCCGTATGCGCTCTATTTGAGCAATTTACGCTACCTGATGCAGTATATGCAGCCGTTTTTAAAGATGCAATAAAGGAAGGACTTGCGTAAGTACCTTGAAATGCAAAAATATTGTCATTCGAACTACTAAACCCCATATTTTGATTCGCTGCGGTAGCAAATGCATAAGCAATAGTGCCTGCTCCAGCGGGCATAGTACAGGTTCCAGGTGTACCATCAATATATTTTACGATTGTTCCTGCAGGAATTTTTGTTGTAACAGTCAAACTCACACAGAACTCTTGCGGAAAAGCACAAAATCCACCAGTGTTTCTGTAAGGCATATCTGAAAAATAAATCACAGTACTTGGACATAAGTCCTTGAAAGTTATAAATGAAAATGCATCAGAACCACTACCTGCAACTTTCATACTTACAAATGCTAAATCTCCAGCTGAAAGGCTTGTTTGACTCTTTGTTTCTGGAGAAAAAACAATCATTAAAAAGCATAAAAGTAGATAGTTCTTTATTATCATCAGATTTTTTAGTGTTCTATTTTGTAACAAAGAAAACCATTATTGCCTTTACTAAATCCTTTCATTTTTAAATTTATCAAAAACTTAATGTTATTAACTAAATACTTAGTAAATAT
>JBFYPS010000023.1:0-6793 GCA_041303135.1 Crocinitomicaceae bacterium
GTGTTATGATTGAGATTAAAAGAATAATTCAAATGTTTATATTTGTGGGCGATGATTTTAAAAAACGATTTAATTTTAAGAGCAGCCAAAGGAGAATCTATCGAAAGATACCCTGTCTGGCTGATGCGACAAGCAGGTAGAATTTTACCAGAATACCGTGCGGTTCGCAATTCACTAAGTGGATTTAAAGAATTAGTAGAAACTCCTCAATTCGCTGCGGAAGTTACCATCCAGCCTGTAGATATTTTAGGCGTTGATGCTGCCATCATTTTTTCAGATATTTTAGTCGTTCCAGAAGCAATGGGACTCGAATATCAAATGATAGAAAAAAGAGGTCCTTGGTTCGAAAAAACAATCAAATCTGAGGCTGATTTGAAATATGCTGAAATTGATTTCGACATCGAAGATCGTTTAGGATATGTTTTGGAAGCAATCAAATTGACAAATAAAGAATTGGATGGAAGAGTGCCATTGATTGGTTTCGCTGGTGCACCGTGGACAATTTTTTGCTACATGGTAGAAGGTTCAGGTTCAAAAACATTTTCAGAAGCTAGAAAGATGTTGTACACCAATCCAAAATTGGCACACGACTTGCTAAGCAGAATTACGAAAGTGACAATTCAGTATTTGAAAGCTCAAATCCAAGCAGGAGCGCACATGATTCAAGTTTTTGATTCTTGGGCAGGAATTTTAGGAACTGAGCAGTACGCTGAATTTAGCTTGCGTTATTTGAATGAAATTGCAAATTCAATCAATGAAGTGCCACTTACGCTTTTTTCAAAAGGAGCGATCACTTCAGTTGGAGCAATTGCAAAATTAAATTGTAATACTGTTGGTTTGGATTGGAACATGGACATTCCTGCAATTAGAGCTGAAATTGGAGATTCAAGAACGCTTCAAGGGAATTTGGATCCTTGTGCTTTGTATGCTTCTCACGCAGAAGTTGCAGATGTAACAAATAAAATGTTAAATTCGTTTCAAAGTAAGCGACATATAGTGAATTTGGGACACGGAGTTTATCCAGATGTTGACCCAGAAAAAGTTAAAACGTTTATTAACACGGTTAAAGAATATGAAATAAAGTATTAATTTTCTGAAAGTTATGACTTTTTATTTCAATAATTAAAAATTAAATTTATGCACATGAAATCGAATTCTAAATCAATTGCTACGATTCTTGCTCTTATTCCAATGAGTTTACTCTCGTTAACTTTTGGTCAAGGTGAAAATTTAGTAGAAAATGGTAGTTTTGAATCAACTACTGGTAAAACCAAAAAATTAGGTGGAATTGAAGCTGCAACAGGTTGGTTTTCTCCCACGGGAGTGCGAGCGGATTTGTTTACTCCTGCTGCAAAACTTCCAGAAATAAGCACGCCAACAAATGTTTATGGTTCTGAAGCACCAAAAGATGGCGCAAATTATGTTGGAATAGTTGCTTATTCATACAACGATAAAATGCCTCGTTCATATGTTTCTACAAAATTGACAACGCCTTTGAAAAAAGGTATGACATATTGTATCCAAGCAAATGTTTCTTTGGCTGAATTATCAAAGTATTCTTGTAACCAATTAGGTGTGCATGTTTCTAAAAAACAATTTGCGACTGAAGAAAAAGCAAGCATTATTGACAAAACTCACATTTTAATTAAGGACAACAAAGTACTTAATGCAATGTACGGTTGGGATAGAGTTTGTGGAACATTTGTAGCTGATGGTGGAGAAAAATACATCACAATTGGAAATTTCACCAACAACGACAATGTTAAAACTGAAAAGAATAAAAAACCAGACAATATTAAAGGTACAATATTGATTGCATCTTACTATTATATTGATGATGTTTCTGTTTCGCTTGTTGAAACTGGTTCATCTTGTGATTGCGGTACTGCAGAAGTTGAAGAAGTGGTTTCAAATACAGTGTATCAAAAATCAGTTGTATTGAATGAAAAAATGACTTCAATCCAAAAAATCGAAGTACAAGCAAATTATTTTGGTTTCGGTAAAAATATTTTGCAACCAGCAGGAATGGCTTCTTTGGATTTGATTGCTACAGAATTGAAAGCAAATCCAACATATAAATTGGAGATTTCTGGTTATGCAGATGAAACTGAAATCTCAAAAGGTCTAGAAAAACCGATTTATGCTGATATGGATAAAAAACGTATCGCGACAGTAAAACAATACTTAAAAGACAAAGGTATCGCTGAAACAAGAATGATTGATGCACCAAAAGCAAATTCAGAACAAAATCCTGATATCAATGATGGTGATGAAGAAGATTTGAAAATGGCAAAAAATAGACGAGTTACTTTCAAAGTAATTCAATAGTCGTAGAAAAAAGTAATAGAAAAGGCTCCAAAATTTGGAGCCTTTTTTGTTTGAATTTATTGCAAAAAAAAAAGTCACTTTTCAGTGACTTGAACAAATATTTTGTTTTTTAATCTTCTTTTTTAGCAGTTGCTTTTTTTGCCGCTGGTTTTTTTACTGTTTCTTTCTTAACAGTTTCCTTTTTCTCTTTGGCTGGTTTTTCAGTTTTAGCAACAATCACAACTGGAGCATCTTTTTTCTTTGGTCTTGTTTTTCCATAAGAACCCATGACTCTTTTGCCTTTTGCTGTCTTTTTATCTCCTTTGCCCATACCTGATATTTTTGGTAATTAATAATATTTCAATTCATCAAATTTAACATTCTATTTTGAATCTGCAACTTCTTATATATCAAGTTGTGATTTTTTTACATTTTGTTTGATTTGTAATTAGTATCACTTTTATTTTGTAAATATTACCACGGTAACTATATTTGCAGTATGGAAATCGGAAAAGAAATCAATTCAAGATTCAAATCGCCCCAGCAAAAAGCCATTATAAATGTCAGATTTACGTCCAATTGGATGTCTAATTTGCAAAATGGATTTATGTCTAAATTTGATTTGACGATGCCTCAATTTAATATTTTAAGAATTTTAAGAGGCGCAAATCAGGCGATTAATGTCAATACGGTGAAAGAAAGAATGATTGAAAAATCGCCGAACACCACTAGATTGATGGATAAATTGATTGAGAAAGAATTAATTAATCGAATTCGATGCGAAAAAGACAGAAGAGTTGTTTACGTTGAAATATCTTCAAAAGGCCTAGAAATTCTTGCAGAGATTGATATTTCTTTTGATAACAATTCATTTTTTACAGATAAACTCAACGACGAAGAAGCTGAAACTTTGAGTAATTTATTAGATAAACTTAGAGATTGAAAATCTAACAAAAAATTACTCATATTTAAAAATCATGACAAAAAAACAAGTTACTTGGATGATTATCCTTGGTTTGGTGTTGTTTTCTAACATCCTCGAATCCATGATTTTGATGCCACTTTCATCTACAATCAAATCCGCTTTGCACATGGATGAAAAGCAATGGGGAATCGCAATTTCTGCATATCTTTTCAGTGCTTTTATTTCTGGATTCATCAGTATTTTCATCATTGACAGATTTGACCGAAGAAAATTTCTTTTGGTCTTGTATGCGCTTTTTATAGTGGGGACTTTCCTGTGCGGAATTTCTCAATCTTTTGAATTTTTAGTTTTTGCCAGAATTTTTGCAGGATTTTTTGGAGGAGTTATTTCAGCGGTTGTATTAGCAATTGTAGGAGATCTAATCGAACCACAACATCGTGGAAAAGCAACTGGAATTGTCATGGCTGGATTTTCTTCAGCAGCAGCACTTGGAATTCCATTGGGATTGTTTATTGGACTCAATTGGACTTGGCAAACCCCCTTTTTCTTTATAGTTGGAATTTCAATAATCACTTGGTTTTTTATCGCTGCGCAACTGCCTGATATGAAAAGTCATCTCACAAGGGAAGATTTAAGTTACAAATCTTGGCACATCATTGGTCGTGTGGCAAAAAATGGAAACCAAATTCGTGCGTTGATTTTTACTTGTACAATTTTATTTGGTCAATTCGCAATCATTCCATATTTAGCTGACTACATCGAACATAATGTAGGCTTTGAAAAGACAGAATTAGTTTGGATGTATTTCTTCGGAGGTGCCCTCACATTTTTCACAAATCCCTATATTGGCGTTTTGTCCGACAAATACGGTCAATTGAAAACTTTTCTAATCATTATGTTGATTTCCTGCTTACCGATTTTGGCAATTACTTCGATGGGAGAAAATCCGATGCCTTTGGTTTTAATCGCAACTTCTTCATTTTTCGTTTTCGCTGGAGGAAGAAATATTCCAGGAACAGCCTTGGTTTTGTCAACTGCAGCACCATTTGAACGTGGAGGTTTTATGAGTATTCGCTCAGCCGTTCAGCAATTCGCCAGTGGAATCGCAGTTTTATTAGGTGGATTTGTCTTACATCAAAACAAAGAAGGAGTCTATTTCAATTTTGAATGGATTGGTTATTTAGCTGTAGGTACAAGCATCGCATCGTATTTTATTTTGAGAACAATTAAACAAAAATATTAATCATGAAATTATTCATCATCTTTTTAAGTTTCTTTTGCTTGTTAAATGCAAAGAGTCAGATCAATCCTAAATCGCAGATACCGTCAACACCAAAAATTGGAATTTTAACAGGAATTATTCAAGATTCGATTACGAAAAAACCAATTGATTATGCATCGGTTAGATTGTTGTCAGTCATTGATTCATCAACAGTTGGGCAAATTTACAGCGATGAAAAAGGCGTTTTTAAATTGGAATTGATTCCGACTGGCAAGTATTTCGTCAAAATCACATTTTTTGGTTATTCAAATGAAATCATCAAAGACGTAATTTTCAGCAACGAAATACCTGGACGAGATTTGGGAATTATAAAAATGAATCCAGAAAAATCCACTAGTTTAGATCAATTGGATGTAATTGCAAAGCAAGAGTTGATGACATCTGGTTTGGATAAGAAAGTTTATAATGTTGGGGAAGATTTATCTGTAAAAGGCGGAACAGTAAATGATATTCTCAACAATATTCCATCGATTGAAGTAGACAATGAAGGAAAAGTTTCATTGCGTGGAGATGGAAATGTAACCATATTAATTGATGGAAGACCAAGTTCTTTGACTGGTGGAAATGGAAAAAGTATGTTGGATGCTTTGCCTGCAGGTTCAATCGAACGCATTGAAATCGTCAACAATCCGTCTGCAAAATACGATCCAGATGGAACTTCCGGAATTATTAATATTGTTTTGAAAAAGAACAAATTAAGAGGAGTTAACGGAAATGTGTTGATCAGTGGAAGTACTGGAACTTCATTGAATGGTACAGCTTCTTTGAGTGTTAGAAACGCTAAAATGAATGTTTTCGGAACTTACGCTTATCGTTATTATTCCGGTGATAGAAATCGATTTGGGTACTTTTTGAATACGGTTGGAAGTGATTCAGTTTACAAGTTGAATCAAGATCGTTTGGGAACCGATTTAAGCAATACAAATACAGCAAGATTTGGTGCTGATTTTTACTTGAAACCTAGACATACATTAGGATTTACTGTAACTGGAAATTTTGACAAACGCGAGCGAACGGGAACAGTTGTGAATACCCAAACATTGAATGTGGAGACGCCGATTAGAGAATGGGAACGTGCTTCATCAGATCCGATTAGTTCGCAAAATGCTGATTTAAATTTGAATTATAAATTTGATTTCAAAGAAGATAAAGGTTTTTTTACCGCAGATGTCACGCAATCTACTGGGAAAAATAATGCCAATGGATATTATGATGAATCTTATTTGACAGAAAATGGTTTACCAATCGTATATCAAGATTTGTTGCAACAATTAGAAAGTAATGATAAAAATAGAGTAACAACCATTCAATCAGATTTCACCAGAATTTTAGGAAAAGGAATGAAAATCGAATCTGGTGTTAAAGGGATTGTCAGACAAGCAACTGTCAAAACATATTCAGAAACATTTGATTATACAAGCAATTCATATATTGCTGACACCTTGTCAAATTTTAGTTATCAGTATGATGAACAAGTAGTTTCTGCTTATGGTAACTTCTCGCAACAGTTTAAAAAATTCAGATATCAAGGCGGATTGAGAATCGAAGAAGCGATGCAAGCGCCAAATTTAATTTCTCAAAATCAATCTTTTAAAAATAGCTATTCCAATATTTTTCCTTCAGGATATGTGAAATATACCGTTTCAAAAGCGATTGAATTAAGTTTGGGGTATAGCAAAAGAATCAACCGTCCAACGGGTGTAAATTTGAATCCTTTTTCTAACTATTCTGATCCTTACAATTTGATGAAGGGAAATCCAGCATTGAGACCTGAATATATTAACTCCTTTGATTTTGGAATGACCTTTATGATGAAGAAAGTCAATTTTACGGGGAATGTGTATTATAGACAGACTTCCAATGTAATTCAACGTGTAAAAATATTTTATGAAGATGGAACTTCTGCTGCGACTTTTGCGAACATTGATCAAAGTCAAAATTTGGGAACAGAGTTGACATTTACGTACAAACCAACAACTTGGATGAGAAATATTTTCTCATTGAACGGAAATAAAATACAATTTACGGACAATACGACGGGAATTGATTGGAATAATTCTGGTTTCAACTGGAGCGTAAAATATGCAGGAACATTTGATTTCTGGAAGAAAACGGCTTCCATTCAGGTAAATGCGCGTTACAATTCGCCGATATTTACCGCACAAGGAAAAGCTGAACCACGCGCTTCTGTTGATCTTTCTGGAGAAAAGAATTTAAAAGGTGGAAAATGGGCTGTAGGATTTAGATTAGCAGATGTTTTCAATACGCAAGAATTCAGA
>JBFYPS010000024.1:0-3046 GCA_041303135.1 Crocinitomicaceae bacterium
GTGTCTAACTAGTTGACCTTCTTTGTCGATATCCAATCTCACTACAGGTTTACTTTTTGTCGTGGATTTTTTATTGATTCCAATTACATCTTCTTCTAGTACCCATTTATTGTTCACAAACTTCAACGCATCGTAGGACATGTCAGGAACATAAAATTCTCTAAATCCTTCCATGCTTTGAGTTTCGGGAGAAAGATGGTCAAAAATGATTCTGTTTCTTGCTTCGTCATAATTCAAACTCATGACGCATTTTTTTGAATGCTCGAAGAAAACACGCTTCAAAACCTGATCTTTTATTTTAAATATTGGACTGCCTAATCTGACGTGACTTCCTGTAAATGACAAAACGTCAATGAGTTTTGTGTGACTCATGTTGTTGTTAGCGTCATATCCAAGCAAAGTGTAATAAGTTTTGTTAGATTTTTCTACGGGAATAATTTTATAGTACAAAGCGCCATACCACATGTTTTCCTCTAAAACATCTTCAGGCTGAGGAGCTAACATCATTGAATTATCAATGAGTTCTATGGTTTTCCATTCTTTTTTCTTGTCGTCAAATTTTAGGATGAAACAGTAGTATTTATGCGTTTCATCTTCTTGCTCGACATTCCAATTGAAAAAACGAAATTGATTGTCAGGACTTTTGATTGTTCCAACAGATTTTAACATGGCAAAAGGATATTCGAATGCACCTTTCAAAGAAATTGTTTCTTGAAGATAAGTTTTGAAGGTTTGATTCGCTGTTTCTCTATCTAAATCTGATTTTGCGTTTCTTAAATTGTCTAAATAGGCAGACAATTGTTTTTCTCTATCGAAAAAAACACTATCAATTTGGGCAAAAGCACCCAAGGTGATAAACATAAAAAATATTACAACAAATCCTTTCATATTCACAAGAACGTTAAATCAATTGATTTGTTACTATTTCTGATTCAATAAAGAATACAGATTTATAAGTGCATGAAATCTTTCTTTGCAAGTAATTCATCTTCAGATTCTTCGTGTGCTGGATCATCAACACAGCAATCTACAGGACAAACAGCTGCACATTGTGGTTCGTCATGAAAACCAACACATTCAGTACATTTATCTGAAACGATGTAATATACATCCATGTCTTTTGGTTCGAATGCATTTGTTGCATCGATTTCGTCTCCATCTAAAGTTGTAATCATTCCAACCAATGAAGTTCCGTCAGAGTAATGCCATTCAGCACCACCTTCGTATATAGCGTTATTTGGACATTCAGGCTCACATGCACCGCAATTAATGCATTCATCCGTAATCATAATTGCCATAATCTCTTTGTTTAATGAAATTTTTTGCAAATATACGTCAATCTTGAATGTTTTAATTGAATTTTTAAAAAAGAATTCAGATTCGAATTGTTGAAATTAAATTCATTCAATAAAAAAAAGCGGAAACCTAATGATTTCCGCTTCAATATTAATTTGATAGCTATAATTAAGAATTCAATTAATAGTAAATCGCTCTTCTTACTTTAGAAATGTATTTCGCTAAACGAATTACTTGTTTTGTATAACCAAACTCATTGTCATACCAAGCATACAAAATCACGTTTTCGCCATCGTTTGACACGATTGTTGCGTGTGAATCGTAAACTGAACAACAAGTATTTCCAATGATGTCACTTGAAACTAATTCAGGATCAAAAGAATAATAAATTTGATTTACTAAATCACCATTCAAAGCAGCATCTTTGATAGCTGCATTTACTTCAGCAACATTTGTTCCTTTGCGTAAATTCAAGCTCAAAATTGCCAATGAACCGTTTGGAGTTGGTACACGAACTGCATTTGCAGTCAATTTGTCTTTCAAATCTGGAATTACTTTCGTTACAGCTGATCCAGCACCAGTTGAAGTAATTACCATGTTGATTGCAGCTGATCGACCTCTACGTGGTTTTTTGTGCATGTTATCCAACAAGTTTTGGTCATTGGTATATGCATGAACAGTTTCAATGTGACCTTTAACAACGCCAAATTTATCGTTGATTACTTTCAAGATTGGAGAAATCGCATTTGTTGTGCAAGAAGCAGCAGAGAAAATATTTTCATTTTCCAAATCCAATTCTCCTTGGTTGATTCCGTAAACTACATTTGGAATTTCTTTTCCTGGAGCAGTCAATAAAACTTTAGAAACACCTTTTGATTTCAAGTGACGACTTAATGCCTCACGGTTTTCAAAAACTCCTGTGTTGTCGATGATCAACGCATTGTTGATTCCGTAAGCAGTATAATCGATGTCTTCTGGATTTGAAGCGTCAATCATTTGAACGATTTGACCGTTTATAACGATTGCTTTTCTTTCTAAATCTTCTTGAACAGTTCCTTTGAAAGCACCGTGAACAGAGTCATTTCTCAACAAAGAAGCTCTTTTGATGATGTCTTTATCAGAATTTCCACGAGTAACGATTGCTCTTAAACGCAATTGTTGACCTTTTCCAGCTTGTTTGATTAATTCACGTGCAGCCAAACGACCGATACGACCAAAACCGTACAATACAACATCGCGTGGTTCAATTTCTTCTTTGTTTTGAGAACCTAAATTTCCTAATTTAGAAGCTAAAAACTCAGCTTTGTTAGCGAAATTAGATTGTTCTGCCAACCATTCGCTAGCCAATTTACCGATATCGATTTTTGCAGGAGCGATGTTCATCTTTAGCATTTCTTCAGCCAATTCTGAAGTTGTAAAAATGTCGATTGGTTTATTTACAACTTTGATTGCATATTCATGCAAGTTTAAGATTTCAGAAATTGTTACATCAGATAAGTGATTTCTGAAAAGTACCAATTCGATTCCTTTGTCGTAAAGTAATTCTCCTGTTTTGCTTGCTAATACTACAGCAGCACGCTCACGTTTGATGTGTGCGTTTAGTTCATTTTCGTAACCTTGAGCAGTTCCCATTTGCTTGTTTTGATTTTGAATTAAAGTGAAAATATATAAAGCCAAAACGGCTGCCCATGTTTAATGAACAGCCGTTTTTTATTTTATCCTAAGTAAGATTTTAACAATTTATTTCTCG
>JBFYPS010000025.1:0-5302 GCA_041303135.1 Crocinitomicaceae bacterium
AAATATAACTTTAAATATGCAAAGGCGCTGAAATTGCCACATATTATTAAAACGGTTCCGTTTTTCTCGGAACCGTTGTGATGACGCAATAATCTAATCGTTTTTGGCGGGTGTTTTTGAACAAAAACCATGACAAAAACAAAACGCATAAATCCATTTTACCGAATCCGAATTTGAATAATTCCAATTTTTTCAAACCAATTCCCTTTAAAAATCTTAGCTTTGGGTAATCAAAATTATCAGCATGCAAGTTTTTAAAAATCTGGGATTAAAATCTTTCTTTTTTCTTACAATCGTCACATTTTCAAACACCTTTCACGCGCAAACCAAACCTAAAATGGTGGTTGGAATCGTCGTGGATCAAATGTGTTACGAATATTTGTTTCGCTATCAATCTAAATTTTCTAAAAACGGGTTTGTCAAATTGATGAAAAACGGGACACATTGCAGAAATACGCAATACAATTATGTGCCAACTTACACCGGTCCGGGGCACGCTTCGATTTACACTGGAACTACGCCGAGCAACCACGGAATTGTGGGGAACGATTGGTTTGTGCGTTCTTTGAACAAAGACACTTATTGCGTAGCTGATTCAACCGTTTCACCTGTTGGTTCGAATTATGCGGGCGGAAAAAGTTCTCCACACAATCTGAAAGCCAATACGATTACAGATCAATTGAAATTGACTTATCCCAATTCGAAAGTGATTTCCATGTCGATCAAAGACCGAAGCGCGGTGTTGCCGGGCGGACATTTATCCGACGGTTCGTATTGGTACGATTACACCACAGGCGGATTTTTGACCAGCTCTTATTTCAAAAAAGAATTGCCAAGTTGGATTGTAGATTTCAACGCCAAAAAAATGGTCGATGCATACATGCAACAAACTTGGAACACGCATTTCGACATATCGCAATATACCGAAAGTGGACCAGACGACACGCCTTACGAGCAATTGATCGGTGGCAAAAAAACGCCGACTTTTCCCTATGATTTGAAACAAATGAAAGGCGACAAACCGGGATACGATCTTTTCACGGTCACGCCATTCGCGAATACTTTTTTGACAGATTTTGCGATTCAATCCTTGACAAGTGAAAAATTGGGTGAAACTTCGAATACCGACTTTTTGTGCATCAGCTATTCAACACCAGACATTGCAGGGCATGCTTTTGGACCGTATTCTATCGAAATTGAAGACGTTTACATTCGCTTGGATTTAGAAATCGCACGTTTGGTGAAATCCTTGGAAGAGAAATTGGGGAAAAACAATTTTGTGTTGTTTCTAACTGCTGATCACGCGGTTGTGCCCGTTCCACAATATTTGACGGATAGAAATTTGCCCGGCGGATATTTATTTGCTGAGCCTTTGTTGGATTCATTGAAAAAGAAAGTCGAAACCAAATTTGGCGTGAATTTCATCACGGCGCACGACAATAACAACATTTATTTTGACCGAAAATTGATGCAAAACAAGCAGATAGATTTAACAGTTGCACAAGAATATGTGAAAAATGAAGTGCGCGCTTGGACAGGAGTGAAGCGCGTTTTTACAGCACAAGAATTGGAAAATTCAGCCGTTGACAATGAGTGGAAAGACATGGTGAAAAGAGGTTTTCGCTACGAAGAAAGTGGCGATGTTTTGTACTTGATGGAACCAGGTTACTTACCTACAGGTTCTGCTGATGAAAAGGCGCACAAAGGCACAAGTCACGGATCTGCTTTCAATTACGATACGCATGTGCCGCTCATTTGGTACGGAACAAATATCCCCAAACAAGAGGTTTTTCGCAAAGTCAATATCACAGACATTACAGCGACTTTGGTGCACATTTTGAATCTTCAAAAGCCAAATGCAACCACGGGCGAACCTATTTTGGAGATTTTTAAAGGGAAATAATCACGCAATTTCATTGCCAACTTCATACGAGAATCAGTATATTTGAACCAAATTTTTGCATCCTGAATTATGGAAAATAAAAGTGTCAGTACAACATTAAGTAACATCAAAACAGATAAAGAAACCTTGTTGAAGGCTTTTCGCTTGATGTGTACGGCTAAAACATTGGCTGAAAAATACGAAGCAAACAAAGAAATTACTGCCAAATATGTGCACGCAACTTCACGCGGACACGAAGCAATTCAATTGGCGGTTGGTTTGCAATTGTTGCCGCAAGATTGGGTTGCGCCTTATTACCGTGACGACAGTATTTTGTTGGGAATTGGCATGCAACCTTACGAATTGATGTTGCAAGTTTTCGCCAAAAAAGACGATCCTTTTTCAGGAGGAAGAACTTATTATTCGCATCCATCTTTGAAAAGAGATGACATGCCCAAAATTCCACATCAATCTTCTGCTACGGGGATGCAAGCGATTCCTACAACAGGTGTTGCGATGGGAATTCAGTACAAAGAAAAACAAGGTTTGGCGGAAGATTTCGGCGGTTTGAATCCTGTGGTTGTTTGTTCGTTGGGCGATGCTTCTTGTACGGAAGGTGAAGTTTCTGAAGCTTTGCAAATGGCGGCCTTGAAACAATATCCGATTTTGTATTTGGTGCAAGACAATGGTTGGGACATTTCAGCCAGTGCAGAGGAAACGCGCGCGCAAGACATGAGCGAATACGCAAGAGGTTTCAACGGCATAGAAGTGAGAACGATTGACGGAAGCGATTTTGATTTGTCGTACCAAACGATTCAAGAAGTTTTTGAAATCATTCGAAAAGAAAGACGACCATTTATCGTACATGCGAAAGTGCCTTTATTGGGACACCACACATCAGGCGTGCGCAAAGAATGGTACAGAGACGATTTGGAAGAAGCGGAAAGCAGAGATCCATATCCAAAATTGAAAGCATTGTTGACTGAATCTGACGTCGAAAATTCAGTCATTGATAATATTGAAAGCGAAGTGCAAACTTTGGTGGATGCTGATTACGACAAAGCGTTGAATTCAGAAGATCCCTCGCCAGATTCGGTGACCGATTTCATTTTTGCACCAACGCCGATTACAGAAGAAAAAGGCGAACGTGAACCGCAAGGAAAAAAGAAAACCGTAATGGTTGACAGTGCGCTTTTCGCCGTGCGTGAATTGATGCACCAACATCCAGAAGCGTTGTTGTATGGACAAGACGTTGGAGGCCGTTTAGGAGGCGTTTTTCGCGAAGCTGCTACATTGGCTCAAACTTTTGGCGACAACCGCGTTTTCAATACGCCGATTCAAGAAGCATTTATCATTGGTTCGACTGTTGGAATGTCGGCAGTTGGGTTGAAACCGATTGTGGAAGTTCAATTTGCGGATTACATTTGGCCAGGATTGAATCAATTGTTTACCGAAGTGAGTCGCTCGTATTATTTGTCGAATGGCAAATGGCCGGTGAGTTGCATCGTGCGTGTTCCGATTGGCGCGTATGGCTCTGGTGGACCGTATCACTCTTCGAGTGTAGAATCTGTGTTGACGAATATCCGCGGGGTGAAAATCGCTTATCCGTCGAATGGTGCGGATTTGAAAGGATTGATGAAAGCTGCGTTTTACGATCCAAATCCAGTGGTGATGTTGGAGCACAAAGGCTTGTATTGGTCTAAAATTCCAGGAACGGAAGGCGCGATGTCGATTGAGCCGGATGAAGATTACGTGATTCCTTTTGGAAAAGCGCGCGTGGTGCAAGAAGCGGATCAAACTGCGATTGAAAAAGGCGAATCTTGCGTGGTGATTACCTACGGAAGAGGAGTATATTGGACTTTGGAAGCATCTAAATCTTTCGAAGGAAAAGTGGAAATCTTAGATTTGCGCACCTTGAATCCATTGGACACAGACAAAATCAACGAAGTAGCGAAAACGCATGGAAAAGTGATGTTGGTGACCGAAGAATCGACAGAAGCATCTTTCACTTTGGGCTTGGCAGGACGCATTCAACGCGACAATTTCAAATTCTTGGACGCACCGATTTCGATTGTTGGCTCCGTGGACACACCAGCCATACCATTGAATTCAACGCTAGAGGCAGCTTTGTTGACCAATAGCGAAAAAGTAAGAACCGCATTAGGAGATTTACTGAATTTTTAGTAAATTAGCTTCAAATCTAAAATCTTGCATGATGAAAAAAATGATCATTGTTGCTTTGGCGTTCGTTGCATTTTCTTGCGACAAAACTTGTAAAACCGCTTCAACAGATGCGCGTTGCAAGGAAACTGCGCCGACGAATGAAATGTGTCAAGCGTATTTTCAACGCTGGTTTTTCAATGCTGCGGAGAATGAGTGTGAGTTGAAGGCGTATAGTGGATGTTCGGAGAAAGGGTTTGCTACGCGAGGGGAGTGTGAGACTTGTGGGTGTAAGGATTAGCTTTCAAGCAAGTTTCAATGGGAACTACAGCGGATGACATAATTTTCTATCCAAATATCAATGATCACTTCTTAATCACCTTCAAAAAATCACCATCAAGTGGCGAAATCGAAGGACCGAAATAGCCGATCAATTTTCCCTCTTCGTTGACCAAGTATTTTCCGAAATTCCAATCTGGTTGGTGATTGTTCCAGCCGTTTTCTTTGCTTTCGGTGAGCCATTGGTAAACTGCTTGTTGTTCAGCATTTTTAACGACGACGCCTTTTTTTGCAATCGGAAAATTGACGCCGTAGTTTACCTGACAAAATTGTGCAATTTCAGCATCATTGCCTTTTTCTTGCGATGCAAAATCGTTGGCAGGAAACCCGATGATCATCAATTGATCTCCCATCTTTTCGTGCAGTGATTGCAATTCTGCATATTGACCTGTATAGCCACAGTTTGAGGCCGTGTTGACCAACAATACTTTTTTTCCTGCAAATGAGTTGAAATCAATTTCTTGATTGTTATTTAAAACCGCACGAAGCGAATAAAAAGACGTTTTTGGGGCAGCGTTTTTGATGTTTTTCACCACCACGCCATTCTTACTCGACTGACCCATTTTACGAATCATCGGGTACATAAATCTCAATGCTTTTTGCTTGAATGTTTCCATGGTACTTTGCTTTTGATGCAGAAATCAATGCGACGCTTTACTTTAGAGCGTGTAGTTACTTTCTGCTATATAACATTAACCAAGAAAAGTGGGAAATTGTTCGCTAGATTGAATTTATTGGTGCAGATTCTTTTTCGATTTGTGGCTTTGCCTATTTTCAGTTGCATGATACTTTTTTAAGTTTCAATCGAACAACTTCTAAAGTTTTTAAATCTAATTCAAATCTAATTCAAGTTCTGGAATGCAGAAATCAGTCCATCCAATCGCTTCATTTATTCCGTTTATAAATGATTTCTTTTCTTAT
>JBFYPS010000026.1:0-4788 GCA_041303135.1 Crocinitomicaceae bacterium
CATCCAATCCATATAAGCCGACGATTGCTGTGATTCTTTCCCGTTTTCCTTATCCTTTGGAAAAAGGCGACAAACTGCGTGCCTACTATCAATTGGTTGATTTAGCGAAGGTTTTTGAAATTCATTTGATTTGTACCACTGAAAATCAAATTCCTACTGAAGATTTTGAAAAGGTGTCAGAATTTTGTGCATCAGTTCATGTATTTACACTCAAAAAAATCAATCTTTTCTTTAATCTCTGTTGGGCTGTATTTGACCAAAAACCTTTTCAAGTGAGATTTTTCTACCAAAAATGGATACAAAAAGAAATCGATCAAATCTTAAAGAAAATTCAACCAACTCATATTTATTGTCAATTAATTAGGTCATCAGAATATGTAAAAAACTATCATTCTTGCCCCAAAACCTTGGATTACATGGACGCTTTATCCAAAGGTATGGAAAGAAGAATAGAGCATGTTTGGGGATTAAAAAAATGGATTTTTAACAGTGAATACAAGCGTTTGGCAAAATACGAGCGCTTAATTTTTGACTATTTTGAAAATCATACAATTATCTCAAAACAAGATCGAAATTACATTATACATCCAAAAAGAGAAAGTATTGTGTTGGTTCCGAATGGAGTTGATAATCAATTTTTTGAAGCTTTTGTCACAGAAAAAAAATTCGAATTGGTTTTTACTGGAAACATGGGATATCCGCCAAATATCGAAGCAGCATTGTTTATCGAAAGGGAAATCATGCCTCCATTATTAAAGCTATTTCCAAACCTCGTTTGTTTAATTTCTGGCGCAAATCCACATCCAACGTTGAAAGCGCTTTCCACTGCACATTTTAAGGTAAATGGTTGGGTGGAAGATATTCGAGAAAGTTACGCAAGTGCACAAATTTTCATCGCACCTATGATGCTTGGAACTGGATTGCAAAACAAACTATTAGAAGCCATGGCGATGGGTTTACCTTGTATAACCACAACATTAGCCAACAATGCGCTTTTAGCCACTCCAGAAGTAGAAATTTTAATTGCCAACGATGCTGAAGCCTTCATTCAACAAATTCAAAGATTATTGAATGATCCTATTTTGTGCAAGAATATTGCTGATGCTGGACAAAAATTTGTGAAAATGAATTATCAATGGTCTAGTGCGAATGGAGTTTTGATTGAGAAGATCTTAGACAGAAGATATTAGACTGAAGACAATAGACTGGAGAATTTAGAAATTTGATAATCATTAATTAATTCAAACAAAAAAGCCACTGTATTTCTACAATGGCTTTCGAATATTTTTGTTTAGCTTACAAATCTTCTGGTAATTGAACCGTTTTATAAGATTTTGCTTTTGGCTTCAATTTGTCAATGAAAACAACTTTAAATTTTTCTCCAGTTGGGGTGATAATCATTTCTGAAATACCATTGCTGATTGTTGGTGGTTGCTTTTTAGCATTGTACACATTTTTATCCATGTACAATTCATAACTATCATCTTTGTATTGTAAAAATACAGAAACTATGACACCATTTTCAACACGCACTTTTCCAGAAACGCAACTTGTATTTTCTCCTTCGAAAAAACTGATAATTACATTTCTATGCATATCATCTGCAATCGTGTAAGATCCTCGTTTAGTGAATGCCTCTTCCAATTTCTTGAAACAGTCGTCAGACTGAGAAAACGCACTGATTGATAGGAGTAATGTTAGACTAAACAGTAAACTTTTTTTCATATTATTCTTAATTTATGAGTTTCCTCAGATTCCAAATATAGTAAGTTTGATTTAAATTTAGCTAGTCAAAACGAAATTAATTAATTTTGACAAAAATCAAACACGATGAGCACAAAACAAATTGCAAGCCATTTTTCAGAAGCTGCCGAAATTTTGCTAAAATTTAACAATTCAGCAAACATGGAGTTGATCGAAAAAGCGGGTCAAATTTTAGTGGAATCTTTGAAAAACGACCACAAGATAATTAGTTGTGGCAATGGAGGTTCGATGTGTGATTCAATGCATTTCGCTGAAGAATTAACAGGAAGATATCGCAACAATCGAAAAGCTATTCCTGCCATTTCAATCTCTGATCCAAGTCATCTTTCTTGTGTTTCGAATGATTATGGTTATGAATTTGTATTTTCTCGTTTCGTGGAGGCATTTGGTCAACCGGGTGATGTGTTGGTTGGAATTTCTACTTCAGGTAACTCCAAAAATGTATTAAACGCCATTGAAGCGGCTAAAGCAAAAGGAATGAAAGTAATTGGTCTGACGGGAAAAGACGGCGGAGCAATGGCTGAACTTTGCGATGTAGAAGTTCGCGCTCCAGAATCAAAATACGCAGATAGAGCACAAGAAATTCATATCAAAGTGATTCACAGTTTGATTGATTATGTAGAAACATATTTGTTAGATTGAAAAAAAAAGCAATTTCAAATAGTAAGAGGATTTATTTCCTCTTTTTTTATGCCTTCTTTTCTCTAAAAGTGAAATACTTTTGGCTGGTATAACTGTAGAAAACCACGATGATAATTGTCAGGAATTTTGCAAGCGTTGGGAAAAAATGAAGAAATTCAACGAAAAACATCATCATCACGTAATTGAGGAAAAAGTTAGTCATTACCAGTAAAAAGTAACGAAATAATTGTACCCTTCCGCGCAAAGTAGATTCTGTCCAAACAATGTATTTCGACATCAAAAATCCCGTAGGAAAAGTGATGAAAAATGCCATGATCAAAGCCGCATTGTATGGTTTTAGAACGATAAATCCTAAATCCAATACTTCTTTGTGAAGGATGAAATGAAAACTAATGAAAAATAAAACCAAATCCAGCACAACATTCGTTCCTCCGCAAACTGCGTAGCGAAAGGTTTGTAGAGGCATTATTTTCCTAAACAAAGGATGAAAAAAATCAATAAAAGCGACAATCTTATCTCTCATTTCAATCTATGCTAATTTTCCAATGGCAAACATGGCGGGAATTTTTCCGAAATCATAGGCATTTTCTCTCCAATCAACAATGCGCATGGACTTAATACGTTCATCGTAGCAAGTTAAATTGGATGCAATACATAAATAGGTTTCATCCATCAATTCATTCAATAAATCTTCGAGAATATGCATATTTCTGAAAGGTGTATCCATGAATAAATGTGTCATTCCTGTTTTTCTAGCAGAAATTTCGAATTCTTTCAATTTGCGAATACGCTCTTTTCTTTCTCTTGGCAAATAGCCGTGAAATGCAAATTCTTGACCGTTAAAACCACTTCCAATCAACGTCAATAAAATGGAAGAAGGTCCAACCAATGGCAAAACATGAATATTTTGCTGATGAGCCAAAGCCACTAAATTTCCACCGGGATCAGCAATTCCTGGGCAACCAGCTTCAGAAAGAATCGCCATATTTTGACCTTCACGAACAATTTTTAGAAATTGATTCAAATTTTCGTGAGGCGTTTTTTTATTCAAAATGTAAAAAGTCGATTCATCAATCGGAAATTCACGGTCTAATTTTCTCAAATAACGACGCGCAGATTTCAAATCTTCTACAGCAAAAAATCTTAAATCCTTTGCAATGGCAATCACATCAGCAGGAATTACGTGTGAAGTGCCTTCACTTCCTAAAGTTGTTGGTAATAAATATAATTTTCCAGTTGCCATTTTACAATTGATTATTTTTAATTTTATCGATAATTATTTCTGTTGCTTCATCTAACAAATCATATACAAGCTCGAATCCAGCCTGTCCTCCAAAATAGGGATCTGGAACTTCTGCATCTGTTTTAGAGATTTCATTTAGAATCAGTTTTACTTTCTTTTTGTCAGAATCATTTTGAGACAACGCTAAGACATTTTTTAAATTGCTTTGATCCATCACATAAATCCAATCAAAATCCTGAAAATCCTTGGTTTTAAATTGTCTAGCACGTAAAAATGAAATATCAGTCCCTCTGTTTTTGGCCGTTGCGGTCATTCTGTGATCAGGCGCTTCACCTGCATGTAACGCAGATGTACCAGCAGAATCGACTTCCACATCCAAATTGTTTTCAATCACTTTTTGGCGCAAAAGTCCATCAGCAAGTGGCGACCTACAAATGTTCCCTAAACAAACCATTAAAATTTTCATGGATGCAAAGGTAATGAGAATTTGGGAGATTATGTTTTGAAGATTTTAGGATGTTAGGATTTTAGGATATTAAGACTATAAATTTTTCTCAATGAATCTAAAAGTAGCACAGCAACAACAAAAATTAATGTCTTAAAGTTGCGTAGCAACGACTCCTAAAATCTTAATATCTCAAAGTGAAGCTGGTCCACTTTTAGACATTAAGCTATAACCATTTTAAGATATTAGGATTTTTAGCTAACTTCGCGCACTAGATTTTTATTGATAAGAACATGAATTACGATATTATAGTTATTGGAAGCGGACCTGGTGGATATGTTACTGCCATCCGTGCTTCTCAGTTGGGTTTGAAAACTGCGATTGTTGAACGCGAATCATTGGGTGGAATTTGCCTGAATTGGGGATGTATTCCTACCAAAGCGCTTTTGAAAAGTGCGAATGTTTATGAGTATCTTCAACATGCTTCTGATTACGGAATCACTGTGAAAGAAGGTTCTGCAGATTTCAATGCAATCATCGACAGAAGTCGTGGTGTGGCAAATGGAATGAGCAACGGAATCCAATTTTTGATGAAAAAGAATAAAATTGATTTTATCAAAGGTTCTGGAAAAATCAAATCTGGAAAAAAAGTGGATGTTACTGCTGAAGATGGAACTGTAACTGAATATACTGC